>JAUIGT010000310.1 GCA_030432615.1 Verrucomicrobiia bacterium | reverse complement strand
GCTACTACCCGGACAGCGACAAGTGGATCACGATGCCGGACCGGAACTGTTTCCGGGAAACGGTCGATTACTATGATGGGGAGCGGGATGGGGAACCGCGGGAATGAGGGGATCGTCGTTGCTTCGGTTCTCGGTTCACGGTTTTCGGTTTCTCCGTGCTCTTTGCTCTTTGCTCTTTGCTCCGTGCTCCACGCCCCAAGCTCCTAGCCCCGCCCCGCCCGGTAGGGCTCGAGCAGTTCCCGCAGGAGGGGATTGGGAAAACGGCGGCTGAGGGTGATCGCATAGAAAGTCTCGCGGATCTCGGGGATGCGGTGGCGTTCCTCCAGCAGGCCGCTCTCGAGTTCCTGCTTCACCACCACGGGCGGCACCAGGGCGAGGCCGGCCCCTTCGGAGGCGAGGAGACGGAGCATGGCCATGTCATCGACCTCGGCGGCGAAGACGGGGCGCACGCCGAGCCCTTCCATCATCAGGTCGAAGGCCGCGCGCAGGTTGCTGTCGTGACCGGGCACTACCAGCGGCTCGTCGCGCAGGTCGTCGGGAAAGCGAAACTTCTTTCGTCTCCCGCGCCGCTTCCTTCCCACCAGGCTCACCGGTTGCTCGTCGAGCAGGTGGGAATGCCAGGGTGATTCGGCGTCGCGCTTGGCCGGCAGGTTGGACAGGACCACGTCGAGGAGGTGGGTGCGCAGCATGGTGAGCAGGTCGCGCAGGTTGCCGGAGCGAAGCACCAGCTCGACATCGTCGCGGCCGAAGAGCGGTTGCAGCAGACCGGTCTGGAAGTTGCGTGAAAGGGTCGAGACGGCGCCCACCCGCAGCAGTACCCGGCGGTCGCCGGCCTGGTGGGTCATGACGTCGACCAGCTCCTCTCCGGTGCGGAAGATCGTCTCCGCATACTCCAGGGCGATACGACCGGCCTCGGTGAGGACGAGCGCCTTGCTCTCCCGGCTGAAGAGAGGCTGGCCGAAGCTCTCCTCCAACTGCCGCAGCTGGATGCTGAGCGACGACTGGGAAAGGTTCAGCGCCCTGGCCGCGCCGGTGAGACTGCCCTCCCGGGCGATGGCGCGAAAGTAGCGGAGGTGATGGTAATTGAGCATGGCGGGAAGGGGGGCGGAATCGCATTACTTTGAGAAAAGCGAACGATATTTGTCAAAACATATATTGGAGAAAAGGATTGGGAGACGGCAACGGTGGTCCCGATGAAAGACCACGCACCTCTCGAATCTCTCGCCGCCCCGGTTGCCGACGGCGTCCACCTGCTCCTGCTCGGCCTGGCCCTGCTCGTGCCCCTGCTTCCGCTGATCGCCGGCGGACTCGCCGCGGTCGGGGCGCGCCGTTCGGTCGATGGCGCTCGGGTGGCCGGGTTCGCGGCCCGCGTCGGGCTCGGCTCCTTCTTCGCCGCCGTCGGCGCGGCCATCGCGCTCGCCGTGGCCGGTCCCGTGGACTGGAAGCTCTCCGCGCTGCCCTGGCTGCCGCTCGGTTTCCGGATCGATGTCCTCACGGTGGTGATGCTCCTGCTGGTCTCCTTCCTCGGTGCGGTGGTGACCCGCTACGCCCGCCACTATCTCGCCGGCGATCCCGGGCAGGCGCGGTTTTCCCAATGGCTCAGCCTGACCATCGCCTCGGTGCTCGCGCTCATCGTCGCCGGCAACCTGCTGCTCTTCACCCTGGCCTGGATGGCGACCAGCCTCTGCCTCCACCGCCTGCTCACCTTCTACGGAGACCGGCCCGCCGCGGTGCTGGCGGCGCGGAAGAAGTTCCTCATCAGCCGTCTCGGTGACGCCTGCCTGGTCGGGGGCCTGGTGCTGGCGTGGCAATGCTTCGGCACCTGGGAGTTCGGCGCCATGTTCGCCGCCGCGGAAACCGCCCGCGCCTCCGGCGAAGCCTCTCCCTGCCTGGCCTGGCTCGCCTGGGTCCTGGTGGTGGCGGCCCTGCTGAAGTCGGCCCAGTTTCCCTTCCACAGCTGGCTTCCGGACACCATGGAAACGCCGACGCCGGTGTCGGCGCTGATGCACGCCGGCATCATCAACGCGGGCGGCTTCCTCGTGGTCCGGCTCGGGCCGGTGGTCGTCAACGAACCGGCGGCCCTCAACACCCTCGCCGTGGTCGGCGCCTTCACCGCGCTCTTCGCCTCCCTGGTCATGCTGACCCAGACCAACGTGAAGCGTTCCCTGGCTTACTCCACCATCGCCCAGATGGGGTTCATGATGCTCCAGTGCGGGCTGGGGGCGTTCTCCCTCGCCATCCTCCACCTGGTCGCCCACTCGCTCTACAAGGCCCACGCCTTCCTCTCCTCCGGCAGCGTGATCGAGCTGAAACGCGCGGCCTGGACGCCTAGCGACCGGCCCTCGGCCCATCCCGGCATCCTCGCCCTCGCCCTGTTCGCCTCGGTCGGGGCGACCCTCGGCATGGGCGCGCTCTTCGGGGTGAGTTTCGCGACCGACCCCGGCGTCCTCCTGCTCGGCGCCATCTTCCTCATGGGCCTCGCCTACCTCTTCTGGAATCTCTGGGCGAACTCGCACGAGGGGGCGCTGCTCGGCTGGGGAGCGCTCATCGGCCTCAGTGCGTCGGCCGCCTACTTCGGTCTCCACGCCGGCTTCCACCAGCTCCTCGCCGGGGCCGTCCCGGAGTTCGCGCCGGAACGCTCCGCTTTCGAATACGCGGTGCTCGCGTTCGTCGGCCTCCTCTTCCTCGCGGTGCTGCTCTTCCAGTCGCAGCTGCCGGCCCTCTCCGGCAACGTCCTGGTGCGCCGGCTCTACGTCCACGCGTCGCGGGGATTCTACCTCGGCGCCTGGGCCAATCGACTCACCGAGCGATTCTTCGGCCCGATTTCCGCCACCTCCCATCGCTCCGCCTGATTCATCCTTCACCGAACCGATCTCATGACTCCACCTCACAGCTCCACCGAACTTCTTTCCATGGAACTCTCCCCTTCTTCGACGACGTCCGCCGCCTCCACGCTGCCGATCCGCAAACCCTCCTGGACCGCCGAGTCCGCCGAGGCGGTCGCGGTCGAGGCCTGCGCCCGCATCGCCCCGCTCTGGCCGCTGCGGCACTTCGTCGCCGTGAATCCCTTCCTCGGGCTCACCGGCAAGACCTTCGCGGACACCTGCGAAGCGATCGCCCGGATCGCGCCCGGCGGCATGCAGATGGACCTCGGTTTCTACCGGGAAAAGCTCGCCGCGGGAGAAATCCAAGCCGCCGATCTCGAAGCCGCCCTCGGTCGCGCCGCGGCCCTGGAGCCCCGGTTGCCCGCGGAACTTCGGGAAACTCTCGACGCCGAGTCTCTCCGGGACTGGCTCCTGGCCGAAAGCGATGCGGAGGAAGCGATCGATCCGCTCCCGACCTTTTCCGAGACCCATGACCGGCTTCACGGCACCCGCTGGAGCACCGCCCTGGAAAAGACGGTGACCGACTTCTGCGCGGCCTGGCTCGACGAGGGCCAGAGCGCCTGGAGGATTCCCTGGAACGACGGCTCGCTCACCCTCTTCTCCGCCTGGAAGGAATACGCGGCCATCGACCGGCAGCTCGACTGCCTCGGGATCGCCGGATTCCGGGAGGCCGTCGCCGCCCTGCCTGATTCCCCGGAGGAAGCCCTCGCGCTTTCCCTGGAAAACCTCGGGATCGATCCCGCCGTCGCCCCGGTCTGGCTGCACCGGGTCCTGCTCACCATCCGGGGTTGGGCCGGTGCCCTCCAATACCAGTCGCGGGAGAAAGTGCTGCGGGGCGGCGAGGACGACGGGCGGCTCTTCGAGCTGCTGGCCATCCGGGTGGCCGGCGAAGCCGTTCTCCACGACCTCGTCGCCGCCGGCCAACCGGGTCTCGCCGAACACTGGCCGCCGATGTTCGACGCCACCGAAGAGGAGGCGACCGGAAACGGATCGCGCCTGTCGCGCCCCGTGGTCCTGGCCTGGCTGGCACAGCTCGCCCACGAGCACGCCTGGGAACGGAAAATGAAGGCGGCGCTGGCGACGACTGCCGGCGCTCCCGACGGGAACGCGAACGCCGCCACCGAACCCGCCGACGTCCAGGCGGTCTTCTGCATCGACGTCCGGTCCGAGGTTTTCCGGAGGGCCCTCGAGTCCGTCTCGCCCGGCATTCACACCAGCGGCTTCGCCGGCTTCTTCGGCCTGCCGATCGAGTATCGGCCGCTCGGTCGGGAGCACGGCCAGGCCCAGTGCCCCGTGCTCCTGGTGCCGGGGCACGCGGTGCCGGAACGCCACCACGATGCCGAGTGCGATGCCGCCGCGCGGAAGAAGCTCGGCCTGACCGGTCGGCTGTCCCACGGCTGGAACGCCTTCAAGACCTCGGCGATCTCCTGCTTCTCCTTCGTGGAAACGGCGGGGCTGCTCTTCGGCGGTTCGCTGGTCCGCGACGGGTTCGCGGGGAGAAAGGCGAAGCCGTCACCGGCGGACGAACCGGGTTGCGGACCCTCGATCGACGGCATCGCTCCCGACGACCGGGTCGCCCTCGCCCACGGCATGCTCAAGAACCTGGGACTGACCGGGGACTTCGCCCGGCTGGTCCTGCTCTGCGGTCACGGCAGCGAGACGGTCAACAATCCCTACGGTTCCGGGCTCGACTGCGGTGCCTGCGGCGGACACGCCGGGGACGCCAACGCCCGGGTCGGCGCGGCCCTGCTCAACGATCCCGAGGTGCGCGCCAGGCTCACCGCGGAACACGGCATCGACGTGCCCGAAACCACCTGGTTCCTCGCAGGTCTTCACAACACGACCACGGACGATGTCACTCTCTTCGATCTCGAAACGGTGCCGGCGTCGCATGCCGGTGACGTGGCCGGCCTGAGGGAAAACCTCGCGGTCGCCGGGAAGCGGAGCCGGATCGAGCGGTCCGCCCTGCTGGGCCTCTCGCCCGACGAGGCCGATCTCGACGACGAGGTCCGCTCGCGGGCGCGGGACTGGTCGCAGGTGCGGCCCGAGTGGGGGCTGGCCGGCAACGCCGCGTTCGTGGCCGCGCCGCGTTCAAGGACCCGCCAAGCGAATCTCGGCGGCCGGGTTTTCCTGCACGACTACGATCACCACGCCGATCCCGACAACAGCATCCTCGAGCTGATCATGACCGCGCCCATGGTGGTGGCCAACTGGATCAACCTCCAGTACTTCGGTTCCACGGTGAACAACGAGGTCTTCGGCAGCGGCAACAAGGTCTTGCACAACGTGGTCGGCACCCTGGGTGTCTGTCTCGGGAACAACGGCGACCTCCAGACCGGCCTGCCCCTGCAGTCCGTCCACGACGGGACCCGCTACATCCACGAACCGATCCGGCTCCACGTCTTCCTGGAGGCGCCGCGGGATCGCATCGACGCCGTCCTCGCCGCGCACGACGCGGTCCGGGAACTGGTCGATCACCAATGGCTCCACGTCTTCGCCCTCGCCGAGGACGGAACTGCCGCGCGCCGGTTGCCGGGCGGCGGCTGGGAGTGATCGCCGGCGTAGCCGGAAGGTGGCGCCGGTTCGCTGTCGGCGAATGCGCTGGTAGCGAATCGGTGCCGTCCAGGGCCATGCGTCCGTCGAAGTTCGATCTCTCTCCGGATGTGGTTCCCATCGGTTGGATGGGCGCACGAGCTGTCAGAAAGCCGCATGCCTCCTGGGGGTCGAGTCCACCCACCCTTGGGGAATCCGCGTACGGATGCACCTTCGATTGCGTACGCCCGGGCGGGCGGATCGTCCGATTTACGGTGCGGGAAAACGCGGGTTCGGTGTGGAAAACGAAAACTCTTCTTCCCTTCTCCCCAACCGATGTCCCACCAGTCCACCCTGACCGTCACCGACAACCGGACGGGCGATACCGCCGAGCTGCCCATCGAGAACGGGACGGTGTCGGCGATGGAATTCCGCCAGTTCAAGACCTCCGACGACGACTTCGGGCTCAAGGTCTACGATCCCGGGTTCAAGAACACCGCCTCGACCAAGAGCGCCATCACCTGGATCGATGGCGAGGCGGGAATCCTGCGGCACCGGGGCTACCCGATCGAGCAGCTGGCGAAGCAATCGACCTACCTGGAAAGCGCCTGGCTGCTGCTCCATGGCGAGCTTCCCGACGCCGATGAACTGCAGACCTGGGAGGGTCGGATCGATGAGCTGACCCTGTTGCCCGAGAGTGTGGCGGACACGATTTCCACCTTCCGAATCGGTGGCGATCCCATGGGCATGTTCGTCAGCGCGGTCGCAGCGCTGTCGCCCTGCCACCCGGAGGCCGGGGAGGTGGAAGATGGGGAAAATCGAGCCCTGCAGATTCGACGGATCCTTGCCTCGGTGCCGACGATCGCGGCCTTCTGCTTCCGCCGTCGCGGTGACCTTCCGCTGGTCTATCCGGAACGCGGATCGGGTTTCGTCGCCAATTTCCTGGAGATGCTCTTCGCCGGTACCGAGCGGGAAGCCGTGGCCCGGGAAGCCTCCGTCCGGCGCGCGGTGGAGATGCTCCTCATCCTCCACATCGATCACGAGCAGAACTGCAGCGCCAACGCGATGCGTGCGATCGGCTCGTCCGGCGCCGATCCTTACCTGTCCCTCGCCGGCGCGGCGGCGGCGCTGTCGGGACCGCTCCACGGCGGGGCCAACCAGCGGGTGCTGAGGATGCTGGAGGCCATCGGTTCGCCCGATGCCGTGCCCGACTTTCTCGAGAAGGCGAAGGACGGAAAACGCCGGGTGATGGGGTTCGGTCACCGCGTCTACAAGAATCGCGATCCGCGGGCGGAAATCATCAAGACGATGGTCGAGGAAGTCTTCGACGCGGTCGGACGCAACGAACTGATCGAGGTGGCGCGCCGCCTGGAGGAGGAGGCGCTCGACGACGACTACTTCACCTCGCGGAAGCTCTATCCGAACGTCGATTTCTACTCCGGCATTCTCTACCAGGCGATCGGTTTTCCGGCGGCCATGTTCCCGGTCCTTTTCGCCGTCGCCCGCACCGCCGGCTGGCTGGCGCAGTGGCAGGAGATGGTCGAGGACGACGAACAGAAGATCGCGCGACCCCGACAGATCTACCTCGGTCCCGACAAGCGCGACTACGTGCCGGTGAAGGAACGTTGACCGTGCAGGATGCCTCTTTCGTCGTCGTGCGCCTTGCAAGACGATCGTCGAGAGAGCGTGTTCATCCCGTGAATTCAGGGACTCGGGATCCTGGTACGTGGTCTGCAATGCGAGAAGGCGGCACCGACGCCGCCCTTTTTCCCGAACCTTTCCCGCTCATGCGCCTCACCAACCCGGTCAGCCTGGCTCACCTCTTCCTTCCCGGGGAGACGCCGTCGCGGGCGGAGGCGTGGGAGCTGATCGACTGGATCGAGTCCTTGGAGGACGTCATCGCCCTGCGCGGGCCGGATCGGGCCGGCAGTCTCCTGCGCGCCCTGCAGCTGCATGCCCAGCGCCACGGATTGGAACTGCCGGTCACCTCGAAGACGCCCTACCTGAACACGATTTCGCCCGAGGAGGAACCGGTCTACCCCGGCGATCGGGAAGTCGAGTCGCGGATCGAGAGC
>JAUIGT010000309.1 GCA_030432615.1 Verrucomicrobiia bacterium | reverse complement strand
ATTTTTGCCACGCATGGGCCAACAAAGGAACATGGACGCCCTCAGCATCCGAGAATTACGCCAGGAAGCCGGCACGCAGGCCGATGTGTTCCTGATCCATGCCCAGCTGGAGAGCCTCCGGCAGAAGACCACCAAGACCAACAAGCCCTACTACGAGCTGAAACTGGTGGATGCGGAGGATTCGCTGGTGTTGCGGGCGTGGAACGATTCGGATGCGTTCGCCGATTGTGCCACGGCCCAGGCGCGCGGTTTCTACGCGGTGGAGGGGGCGTTTTACCTCAATGCGGAACGCAACTCCCTCGATGCGCGGGATTTCTCGCTGAAGCCGCTGGCGCAGGAACAAGTCGATGCGCTCCTGGCCGGATCCGGGGAACTGCGGGAGCGGCAGGCGCGGGACTACGCCGACATTGCGCGGATGGTGGGTGAAATCCGGGATCCGCGGTTACGGGGGCTGGGTCTGCTCTTCCTCGAGCAATTCGGTGAACGGATGAAACGTACCGGGGCCGCGCGGCGGAACCACCACGCGCGGCGCGGTGGCCTGGTGGAACACGTGGCCCAGATGATGCGGACCGCGGTACAGATCTGCGTGGCTTATCCGATGCTGAATCGCGACCTGATCGTGAGCGGCGTGCTCTTTCACGACATCGGGAAGCTCTGGGAAAACGCCTACGCGGCCAAGGGCTTCACCATGCCCTACACCGAGGCGAGCGAGCTTATCAGCCACATCCCGGTGGGCATGGAGATCGTCAATCGGCTCTGGCGGGGTCTCCTGGAAACGCCGGAGGCCTCCGGCTGGCAGGCCCTCGAACCGTCGAGCGATCGCGTGCGACTTCACCTCCTGCACCTGATCGCCTCGCACCACGGCAGCCTGGAGTTCGGCTCTCCGGTGGTGCCGAAGACCCCGGAAGCCCACGCCCTTCACTACATCGACAACCTCGACGCCAAGCTGCAGATGATGTTCGAGGGCTATGAAAGCGCTGCGGAACTCGGGAAAAACGTCTACGAGAAGGTCTGGCCGCTGCCGGGGAACCTGGTGCAGCCACTGGAACGCTTCGAGGGGGCCTTCGAAACCCCGCCGGCGGAATCGGAGCCGGATTTCGAGTCGGAAGGCGAAACGCTCTCCGTCGCGGCCGACAATGTCGTCAGTTTCGACGGCGGGGGGAGCGAGTCCGGTGCCTCCGAAGGGTTGCCCATTCCGGAACCGGATTTCGGTGATGAACTTCCTCCGGACTTCGAATCGGAAGGAAGCGAGGACGAAGAGGAACCTTTCTGAAACGGCGGACGGGAAACCGGGGTAGACTCGGGAACACTTTGGCATTTCGACCATGGGCTCCCCGCCGTTTCGTCGCCGCCGATATCTTCGCATGCTCACCTTCGTCATCGTTGCCGGAATGGGATGGACGGGATTCGTCGCCTGGCGGATCGCGAATTTCGGCGCGGAAGCCCTCGAGCGGGAGCCGGAACCGGCGGCGGCGATCGTGGTTCTCGGCGCCGGGGTGGATGGCGATCAGCCGTCGCCGATCTTCGAGGCGCGGCTGCGGCACGGGGTGGATCTCTACCGGCGAGGGCTCGCGCCGTGGCTGATCCTGACCGGTGGGTTCGGATCCGAGAAACGCGCCGCCGAAGCCGAGGTGGGGCGCGCCTACGCCCTCGCCGCCGGGGTGCCGGAGTCGGCGATCCTGATCGAGACGGTTTCCCGCACCACCTTCCAGAACTTCCAGGAAACCGATCGGCTGCTCGATGAGCACGGCCTGGGACGGAAACTCATCGTGGTCAGCGATCCCTACCACCTGCGCCGATCGGCGATGATGGCGAGTCGTCTGAACCTCGAGGTCCAGTCATCCGCGACCCCGAGCACCCAGTTCCGCTCCTGGCAGACCCGCCTGCCCTTCCTGTTGCGGGAGACCTATTTCCTCCACCACTTCGTCGTTTTCCGACAGTAGAAGGGAAGCCCCCCGTGTCTGGTTTTCACGCCACGATATCGTGCAAGACATGTCCATGCACGTCGGTCAGGCGCATGTCGCGGCCGGACCAGCGGAAGGTGCTTTTCGTGTGCTCTACTCCGAGCAGGTGAAGCATGGTGGCGTGAAGGTCGTGGATCTCGATACGGCCATCGACCACCTTGTAGCCCCAGTCGTCGGTCTCGCCGTAGCTGATGCCGCCCTTCACGCCGCCGCCTGCCATCCACATGGTGAAACCGAAGGGATTGTGATCGCGCCCGTCGCTGCCTTGGGCAAAGGGGGTTCGGCCGAACTCGCCGCCCCAGACCACGAGCGTGGAATCGAGCAGACCGCGCTTCTTCAGGTCGGTGATCAGGGCGTAGATGGGTTGATCGACGGTCTGGCAGTTCTTGTTGTGCCCCTCGACCAGCTTGCTGTGCTGGTCCCAGCGGTCGCCATTGCCACCGGGGCAGGTCAGTTCGATGAAACGGACGCCGCGCTCGACGAGTCGACGGGCGACGAGACACTGGCGCGCGAAGGTTTGCGTCTGAGGATAGTCGGCATCGAGGCCATAGAGCTTCTTCGTCGCTTCGGTCTCGCCGGAAATATCCATCAGGTCCGGCACCTCGCTCTGCATGCGATAGGCGAATTCGTAGTTGGTGATGGCCGACTCCACCTGTTCCTCGCCGGCGAAGCGATCCATGGCGGCGTCGTCCAGTGACCGCACCAGGTCGAGCTTGCGGCGCTGGCGAGCGGGATCCTTTTCTCCGGGACGGATATTGGCCACGGGCAGGTCGGCCGGTTTGAACACCGAGGCCTGGTAGGCGGCGGGGAGAAAGCCCGAATTGAAACAGTCGAGTCCGCCCGGGGGAATGAGGCCACCGTTGAGGACGATGAACCCCGGCAGGTTCTGGTTTACCGAGCCGAGGCCGTAGCCCGTCCAGGCGCCCATGCTGGGGCGGCCCTGGAGGCCGGAACCGGTGTGGAGAAAGTAGTTCGCCGAGGTGTGTTCGGGAAACTTGGAGACCACTGATTTGAGAACGCAAAGGTCGTCGGCCACCTTCGACACCCAGGGGAAGAGGTCGCTGATCCAGAGCCCGCTCTCGCCGTGTTGCTGGAATTCCCAAGGCGATTTCAGCACCTTGCCCACGTTGTCGAACTGGGTGGGCTCCAGCTTGCCGATCGCCTCGCGCGGATCCTGGCCGTGGTATTTCTCCAGCATTGGCTTGTAGTCGAAGGTATCGACTTGAGACGGTCCGCCGTCCATGTAGAGAAAGATCACGTTCTTCGCCCGGGCTGGGAAATGCGGCGCCTTGGGGGCCAGTGGATTGGTGGAAGCACTCGGTCGAGGCGTCGAGGAAACCGCGCCGAAGGCGGGATCCCGCATCAGCGCGCTGAGCGCCACCGCGCCGAAGCCGTTGGCGCATTGTTGCAGCATCCGGCGACGGGAGAGGGAGGAGCTTCTGAAGTTTCCGCAGTGCATGGGAGAAAGGTTTCTCGGTTTTCGGTTTAGGGTTTCCGGTTATTGCTCAGGTAGTGAATGAACGCGCCGGCTTTGGCCCGGACCAGACGTGCTTGTTCGTAGGCGTCGTCGAATTGGGATTGGGTGATGTACTCCTGGTCCAGCGCCACGTAGAGTTGACTTTGGACTTCGGTGGAAGAGCGCTTGGAAAAGCGTAGAAAGCGAATGAATTCCGGATTGGTTCCAGCATCGAAACCCTCGGCGATATTGTGCATGGAAGATCCCGCCGCTCTCGTGATCTGATCACCCAACGCAAAATCGCGGGCGAACTCAGCGCCCTTGGCCAAGGTGTAGACCATTCGGGTGAGTTCGCGGGCGAGTTCCCAGCATTCAATGTCTTCAAAACGTTTGATAGTCATGGCTTCTAACCGAAAACCCTGAACCGATAACCGTCCAACCTAATTCAAATAGATAAACTCTTTCTTGTTGAACAAGGCGTGACAAAGATCGGTCCACGCTCGTTGCGGGTCGGGTTCGGAGGCGAGGAAGGATTTGATCTGCTGGCGCTCGCGATCCTCGGGTTCGCGGGCGAACGCGGAGAGGAAAAGGCGATCGATCTTCTGCTCGTCGGTCATCGACGCATCCGCGGAAATGCGCTCGGCCCAGAGCGCGGCCTGCTCGGCGACGAAGGGATCGTTCATCAGGGCCAGGGCCTGGGCGGGGACGTTGGAGACGCTGCGGCGACCCATGGCATTGAAGGGAATCGGCATGTCGAAGGTCAGCAGGAAGGGCGGCAGGAAATTGCGGCGAATCTCGGCGTAGAGGCTGCGGCGACCGTTGCCGTCGAGCGGTCCGCTCTGGCGAGGACGGCCCCGGCCTTCCATGAAGGCGGTGAGGTGGACGGGCACGCTTTGTCCACCGACGACGGGATCGAGCCGACCGGACACGGTGAGGATGGCGTCGCGGATGGCTTCCGCCTGGAGTCGGCGCACCGGCGCCTTGTGGAGTAGGATGTTTTCCGGATCGACGATCGCGAGCCGGCTCGGATCGAGGTCGGGGTGAGGAGCCGAACTCATGCGGTAGGTTTGGCTGAGGACGATCTCGCGGAGCAGCGACTTGATCGACCAGCCGTGGGTATCGGAAAACTCGGAGGCGAGGTGGTCGAGCAACTCGGGATGGCTCGGCGGGCGGCCCATCACGCCGAAGTCGTCCACCGTGGCCACGATGCCGCGGCCGAAGAGATGATGCCAGAGGCGGTTGACGATCACGCGACGAACCAGCGGATTGTCTTGGCTCACCAGTTCGCGGGCGAGTTCGAGGCGACCGCTGGCGTCTTCCGGTGCCGGAGTGCCTCCGAGGGCCTCGAGATTGCGGCGGGGAACCTCGTCGCCCAGCTTGAGATGGCTGCCGCGAATGTGGACGTGTTCGTTTTCCGGCGTGCCATCGAGCAGGGCGGTTACTTCGAGAGGAGATTCCACCGCAAGGGATTGGAGATCCTTCGCCAGCCGCTCGAAGTCGGGATTCTTCGGCCAGAGGCCTTCCCGCCAGACGAGGTTCAGCAATTCGAGGTCGGCGTTCGAGGGAGTTTCCTTCCCGAACGCCAGCAACGCCTGCTGCCAGCGCAGTTCGAGCGCGAGGGATTCCGCCGCCGGGACCAGGGGCAGGGCCTGGTCGGAAACCGCGACCTGATCGAGCATGACGTATCCTCCATCCACATCGCTGACCTCGAGCCAGACGCGATGACCGATATACTTATCGACATCGCCGGTCATCGTCAGCCAACGAAATTCGCCTTCGGTGTCGATGTTCTTGAGGATGGTTCCCTTGAGCAGCAGGGTGTGGAAGCGGTTCATGTAGTGCCCGTCGATGACGAGCCGGACCTGGGCGTTGCGGGCGTTGATCCGCAGGTGAATGTGATCGCCGGTCAGTTCGAAGGTCGGGGAGCGGAGGACGCCGTCGAATTTGGCCGGCACACTGGCGCTCGTCATCACGCCCGCCGGAGCAAGGAGGTTGCCGTCCGATCCCGGTGCCCAAGTCGGCGCGCTCGTCGGTGCGGGGTCGAAGGCTTCGCCGGTCGAGGTCCAACCCTGGGCGCCACCGTTTTCGAAATTCGCCAGAACGATGGCGTTTTCGGGGAGCGGTTGATCGGAAAAACTCGGGAACCCGCGGTCACCTCGGCGGAGGCGTTCCACGTGACTCAAGAGGGTTGCCTCGTCGAGTGAACCCTCTTCACTTGCGACCCGGGAGAGCAGCGCGCGGTCGATGGGGCGGCTGGCGGGATCGAAGCCGGGGTTCTCGTGCTCGGAAAAAACGATGTGATCGATGTCCACGTGCCCCCAGCCTCCGGTGGCGGCATCGACGATCTCGAGACGGGCAGTCTTGCCGGTGAATTCGGAAACGTCCCAGGTCGCGGCGGCGAGGGCATCGCTGTTTTTTCCCGTCGCGGTGCGGACGGTTTTGCCGTCGATCAGCAGGTTGATGCAGGTCTGTTTCTCGTGGGCGCCGCCCCCGATGAGGAAATGGATGAAGGGACGCTCGATGGTGAACTCGGGTGAAAGGGCGCGACCGGTGGGTCGGTCGGACTTCAGGTAGGTGTTCACGAGGCCCTTGCCGAGGAATCCGCTGATGGTCTGATTGCCGGCCAAGGCCCCTGGAGCGGGCGCCTTCCCGAAGGCTTTTCCCTCGATCTTCCAGTCGCCATAGCCGTTTTCGAAATCCTCGAAGACCTGTTCTCCCGAATGGTCCGGTTGCTGGTTCTTCATTTCTTCGAGGATCCGACCGGCGGCGGAGACATAGCGAGCCATGATCTGACCCGCGTCGCCTCCGGCGTTCCCGAAGGCCTGGCTGAGGATTTCCTGGCCGCGATCACGAAGAGCGCGCGCTTCCGTGGCGGCGCCGGCGATCTTCCCCTGTGGATCGAGGAAGGCTTCCTGCCGGCGTGAACTCTGCAGGTAGCCGGCCATGGCGTAGTAGTCGGCGGTGCTGATGGCGTCGAACTTGTGATCGTGGCAACGGGCGCAGGCCACGGTCAGGCCGAGGAAGGATTTTCCGAAGACATCGATCTGGTTGTCGATGCGCCCGGCCTCGTCGCCGCGGATGTCGGTGGGAGCGTGGACGGCTTCGTGCAGAAACCAGAACCCGGTCCCGGCGATGGAGGCATTGGTGCCATCGTCGGGGTTCCGGCGCGGGTTTTCCAGCAGGTCGCCGGCGATCTGCTCGACCACGAACTGATCGTAGGGGAGGTCGCGATTGAAGGCGTCGATGAGATAGTCGCGGTAGCGCCAGGCGTGCGGGATCGGGTAGTCGAACTCGTGGCCGCAGGTCTCCCCGAAGCGGGCCAGGTCCATCCAGTGCCGCGCCCAACGTTCCCCGAAATGCGGGGAGGACAGCAGCGACTCGACCACGTTCCGCTCGGCGATGTCGGAATCCGGGTGCGCTTTCTTCTCGGTGAGAAACGCTTCGATCTGCTCAGGCGTGGGAGGCAGGCCCACGAGATCGAAGTGCACGCGGCGCAGCCAGGTCTCCGGGGCGGCGGCTTCGGCGGGACGCAGGCCCTCCTGTTCCAGTTTCGCCAGGATGAATCGATCGAGCCCGGCGAGGGGCCAGTCGGCCTGTTTCACCGAGGGAAAATCCGGTCGGGAAATCGGCTGCCAACACCAGTGCTCGGCCCGGCGTTTCTCGAGGTCGAAGGCCTCCATCACCATCTCGGTGCCATCGACCTTGCCGCCGCCACCATGGCGCGGGGTGGCGGGTTCGTCGGGCCAGGGCGCGCCCATCGCGATCCATTTTTCGAAGTCGGCGATGACGTCCTCGTCGAGCTTGCTCTTGGGCGGCATCTGGAGATCGGGATTGCCGTAGCGAATCGTCTCGATGAGGAGACTTTCGTCGGGTTTCCCCGCCACCAGGGACGGTCCGCTGTCGCCGCCGGCGAGGAGATGCTCGAGATGATCGACCTGGAGCCCGGCCTTGAGCTTTTCGGCCTCGGCGCTATGGCAGCGATAGCATTTCTCGGCGAGCACGGGCCGGATCTTCTTTTCGAAAAACTCCAGCGAAGCGGCGTCGGCGGCGTGAGCGGAACCGCAAACGAAGCCGGTCAGCATCG
>JAUIGT010000308.1 GCA_030432615.1 Verrucomicrobiia bacterium | reverse complement strand
CCTCGTCGAATTCGCCTTCCTCGGCGTCTTCGGCGGAGAAATTCGGGTCCAGTTCGCGGAGGATCTCGTTGCGGGTGCGCTCGAGATCGACCTCCAGGTTTTTCAGCACCCGGGCGGCCACGCCTTCGCCCTCACGCAGGAGGCCGAGCAGGATGTGCTCCGTGCCCACGTAGCTGTGGTTCAGGCCCTTGGCTTCCTTGCCGGCCAGGGCGAGGACCTTTTTCACCCGGGGGGTGTAGGGAATGTTTCCGACCATCTTGGTCTCGGGGCCGTTGCCAACCTGCTTCTCGACTTCCATCCGGACCGTCTCCAGGTCCAGGTTCATCTTCTGCAACACGTTGACAGCCACGCCCTGACCCAGCTTGATGAGACCGAGGAGCAGGTGCTCCGTGCCCACGTAATTGTGGTTGAATCGGTCGGCCTCTTTGCGGGCGAGAGCCAAGACCTGTTGAGCTCTGGGGGTAAAATTATTCATCATCAGTGTCTCGGTTCGACAGTATATCACCGAAGTCCGGTGCGGTCAGTCCTTTTAAATTCCTACGAATGATCTCCGCACGCAAGACGTCCCTTTCCTCGGCGTCGAGCTTGCGTTTTGCCTCGATCTGGAGGTGAGCGGGCTGGATTTCGGTGAGGAGGACGTTGATGATTTCGCGGTCCTCCTCCTCGAAAACGCCGAGATCGCTCCCCAAGCGGATGAGTGAAAGCAGGTTGAGTGCCTCCTTGGAGGGAATGATGTGGGCGTGCGTGAGAATGGCGTAGGCCCGGCCGATCTGGTCCTGCAGCATGGTCGGGCGGTCCTCCAGGAGTTTGAGCCGGGCGTTCTGCTCGTTCTCGATGATCTGACGGATGACCCGGTCCAGGTTCTCGATGATGGCCTCCTCGCTCCGGCCGAGGGTCGTCTGGTTGGAGATCTGGAACAGGTTGGCCAGCGCCTCGGTGCCTTCGCCGTAGAGGCCGCGCACGGCCAGCCCGATTTTGTTGGCGCCCTGGATGGTCTGGTTGATCTGGTCGCTGAGCACGAGCCCGGGCAGGTGAAGCATGGCCGACGCCCGCATCCCCGTGCCGAGATTGGTGGGGCAGGCGGTCAGGTAGCCGTAGCGCGTGTCGAAGGCGTAGGCGAGCTGCGACTCCAGCTCGGTGTCGATGCTGTCCAGCGCCTTGTAGGCCCGCAACAACTGGAGTCCCGGCTGGATCGACTGCATGCGGAGGTGATCCTCCTCGTTGACCATGATGCTGATGGTCTGCTTGCGGTTCATCACCGTGGCGCAGCCCGGGCCCTTGGCGGCGTGTTCGCGACTCACGAGGTGCCGCTCGACGAGGACCTGTTTCTCGATCGCGGAGAGATTCGTCATCTCCTCCGAGAACGCCTCCTTCATCTCGGACAGTTCCTCGACCGCCGGCTTGATCTCGCCCATCACCGCGAGCCGCTCCTCCTTCCGCGCCCAGCCCGGAAAGGGATGGTCCACGAGATTGCGTGCCAGCCGGACGCGGCTGGTCATCACGATATCGTGGTCCGGGCCGGTGGAACGCATCCACTCGGCCGGTTTTTTCAGGAGCGTCGAAAATCGCATCATGGCAGGCTCAATTCTCTTTGGACGCGGGGCGAGGACGAATTCTTCGAATTCTCAATCCTCCCCGGCGGAAGCGGACGGGGCCTCTTCCGATTCGGCCTCCGCCTTGGATATCTCGTCGCGCAGGCGGGCGGCCTCCTCGTAGTCCTCGGACGCCACCGCTTCCTGGAGCTTTCCCTTGAGGTCGTTGAGACGTTCGCGGCGCGCCCGGGTGGCCTCGTAGCGCTTCGGCACCTTACCGCAGTGCTCGGTCTTCTTGTGCATCGCCTCGAGGAGATTTTCCAACCCCTCGGCGAAGACCTCGTAACAGTGGGCGCAGCCGAACCGGCCGGTCTTCTTGAAATCGCTCTGGGTGAACCCGCACTCGTCGCAAACCCGGTCGCCGGGAGCGGTGCGCTTCTCGGTCACGGTTTCCTCGCCCATGCCCTGGAGCATGTCCGCGAGCGCGAAACCGGTGGGATCGGTCACGCCCTTCTCCTCGGCGCAACTCTTGCACAGGTTCACCTTCTTCAGCTTGCCCTCGATGAGCTGGCTGAAATACACGGTCGCATCCTCGGACTGGCAGACGTCACACTTCATGGAAAAAATCGGGGGCGACCGGGCGGCTCTCCCGCGCCACGAAAGCGCGGGTGGGCCCGATGGCCTCTGGAGAGCTTACGACACGACCGCCGATTCGTAAATCGGGGTGCCGGTAGATTGGGTGATCTCGACGAAATCTGCCAGCAACTGGCGGGTCACCGGGCCGGGCTCGCCGTTACCGATGGGGCGCTCGTCGTAGATGCGCACCGGCACGACCTCGGCCGCGGTGCCGGTCAGGAAAAGCTCGTCGGCGGTGTAGAGTTCGTAGCGGGACATCTCGGTCTCGATCAGATCGTAGCCGCGTTTCCGGGCCAGCTCGATGACCACCTTGCGGGTAATGCCGTTGAGCGCGCCGGCGTGCACGGGCGGCGTGTAGATGATGCCGTTCTTGACGATGAAAATGTTGTCGCCGGTGCACTCGGCCACGTAGCCGGCGGTGTTGAGCATCACGCCCTCGTCGGCCCCGGCCTGGAGCGCCTCGATCTTGGCCATGACATTGTTCAGGTAGTTGAGCGACTTCACCGCCGGGCTCAGGGTGTCGTGAGTCGGACGCCGCGTGGCGCAGGTCACCAGCTTCAGGCCCTTCTCGTAGACCTCGGGATCGTAGAGCGCGATGGTCGAGGCGATCACGATGACCGACGCCTTCTCGCAGCGATAGGGGGAAAGCCCCAGGCCACCCACGCCGCGGGTCACGATCAGCCGGATGTAGCCGTCGTGGAGGTCGTTGGCGCGAATCGTCTCCAGCACCGCCTCCACCATCGCCGGCTTCGCGATCGGGACCTCCAGGTGTATGGCCCGGGCCGAGTCGTAGAGACGGTCGATGTGCTCGTCGAGCCGGAAGACCCGGTCGTTGTAGAAGCGGATGCCCTCGAAGACTCCGTCCCCGTAGAGCAGGCCGTGATCGAACACGGAAATCTTGGCGTCGGCCTCGTCGAACAGCTGGCCGTCGATGTGAATTTTCAGCGGTTGGCTCATGGCAGGAAAAGCAGGCGAAACGGAGGGGTGGAGGGAGCGAGGGGATTTCGACCGACGAGCCGGCGCGCCGTTCAAGGTCGTCGAAATCGGGTATTAACGCCTCGACGCGGCGAGGCGTCAACCGACCAGACGTCCGTCCGCCAACTCCAGGCGGCGGTCTCCCGACTGCGCCAGGACCGTGTCGTGCGTCACCACCAGCAGCGTCCGTTTCTCCTCCGCGACCACGTCCAGCAGCAGGTCCATCACCTCCGCCCCCGTCTTCGAATCCAGGTTGCCCGTCGGTTCGTCGGCGAAGATCATCGCCGGATTGTTCATCAGGGCCCGGGCGATGGCGACCCGCTGCTGCTCTCCGCCCGAAAGCTCCGGCGGCAGATGCGTCGTGCGATCCGCCAGCCCGACGTGATCCAGCAGATGCCGGGCTCGTTCCAGGTCCGACCTGCCCCCGATCATCGCCGGCACCATCACGTTCTCCAGCGCCGTCAACTCCGGCAGCAGCGAGTAGTTCTGGAAGACGTATCCCATGCGTCGGTTCCGCACCCGCGCCTGTTCGCGACGGCTCTGCTGGTAGAGGCTCTTTCCGTCGATCAGCACCCGCCCCTGGTTCGGTTTCTCCAGGCCCGCGAGCGTGTAGAGCAGCGAAGTCTTGCCCGCACCCGAGGCCCCGCAGAGAAACACGCGCTCACCCGCCTGGATTTCGAAGGAAACCCCTTTCAGCACCTCGATCCGGCTGCTGCCGATGTGAAAGGTGCGGTGCACGTCGTCCGCCACCACGATCGGCGGCCCGGCGGGAGGGTCGGCCGTGTCTGAGGCGACGGCGGCGGTGGATTCAGCGTCATTCATGCGGAAAAGCGGCGGGAAATTCGACAATGGACTGGGGAGAGACAGCCAGTGATCAGGACAGCCTACCGACCGACCCCAGCGAATCTGTCACCGAACCCGCAAAAAGCAAAGCGACTAGCCCGAAACCCGCGCCACTCGGGACGTTACCGCCGACCTCTTCTGCTCGGGTTTTCTTCTGTTCACAGTCGCAGCGTCTTGCCGATCTCGGGGAAGCACTCTTGCTGAATGGCGAATTCCAAAACCTGCCACTCCTCCTCGTCATCCAATCGAGAGAGCGCCTCCTCCAGTTTCTTCTTATTTCCGGTTCCGGAGGTCAGGGGGCTGGAAACCATCTTGTCCCAGCTGCCACCCATTCCGCTTCCCTGAAAGGCGGTCACACATGGAATTCGCTGGCCGACTTTGTTCGGAAGCGGTCTCAAGCTTCGACATTCCTCCATCTTGACTCCCCAAACCGGCTCACGGGATCCACCACAGGCCATGTTCGCGAGAATCAATACGGTTGGCGGCTTTTGGGCGACCACGATTCCCGGGCTCAAGACCGCATTCCGAAACTCGACCTTTCGGAGGCTGATGTAGCGCCAAATAGAAGCAGAGATAAGAAGGGCGATCACCAGCAGGATCGCCCCCGCGACCTTCGACCAGAACGCGAGGACAAGCGCACCAACCAAAGCAAAGAAAAGGAAAATCTTGAAAATGAAGTAAACCGTCGAGTCTCGAAAAAGAAATCGAACCGGATTCAATTTCACTTTCGGCGCCCGGCTGGAGAACGTCCCTCCGACGATATCGCCGTCGATGGTAATGGGATCTTCGTCATTCATTGTTTCGGCAGAACCAGCATTTGCTCCACTTCGACAAACTTCGGCCGACGAACAGGTATAGCCTTTGCCGAATCGAATCATCAAGCATCTCCGGCAAACGCCGGGAAAAACTCGAGACCTGTTCTCCCACCAAAAAAAATCCCGACCCGGCGCACGAGTGGCACCGGATCGGGATGAAGGTCTTTCGGAAGCTTGCTCCGAGAGCGTCGGCTCGGATCAGCCTTCCTCGCCGATGGCGAAGCGGGCGAAGCGGCGGACGCTCAGTTCGTCTCCGATCTCCTTGCCGGCGGCTTCGAGGAGGTCGCTGACACTCTTGTCGGGATCCTTGATGAATCCCTGCTCCAGCAGCGCCATGGAGGCGTAGAACTTGTCCAGCTTACCCTCGACGATCTTCTCGATGATGTTCTCGGGCTTGCCCTTGACCTGCTCGCGATAGATGTCCTTCTCGGACTCGACCTTCTCGGCCGGGACCTCGTCGCGGCTGACGCAGATCGGCTGGGCGGCGGCGATGTGGAGGGCGATGTCCTTGACGACCTCGCGGAACTTGTCGTTCGAAGCGGTGTCGGCCTTGGTGCAGCCGGCCTCGAGGAGCACGCCCACCTTGCCGGGAGGGTGAATGTAGGAGGCGACCACGCCCTCGCCATCGACGGTGTAGCGCTCGAAACGGGACAGGGCCATGTTCTCGCCCAGTTCGCCGATCTTGGCCTTGACCACTTCCTCGACGGTCAGGCCGTCGTCGCCGACGTATTTCTGCGCCAGCAGTTCCTCGAGAGAACCGGCGGCGTCGGCTTCGGCGACGTGATTGACGAGGCCATCGACGAAGCTCTGGAAGTTCTCGTTCTTGGCCACGAAGTCGGTCTCGCAGGACACCTGCACCAGCACGCCGGTCTTGGCGTCGGCGTCGATGCGGGAGGCGATGACGCCCTCGGAGGTGGCGCGGCCGGCCTTCTTCTCGGCACCGGTGATGCCTTTCTTGCGGAGAATGACTTCCGCTTCGTCCAAGTCTCCACCGGCTTCGGTGAGCGCCGCCTTGCAGTCCATCATGCCGGCGTTGGTCTTGTCGCGGAGGGTCTTGATCAGTTGGGCGGTGATTTCAGCCATGGTATCTCAAATGGGTTCGTTCGGGTTGGTCTGGTCTTTCACATGGAGGCCGATCCGGGATCGGCAAGCGGATTCGTGTTTCATTCCCGACGCTTTCGGAAGCGGCCGGTGAAAGTCGGCCCGTCCCGGAAATCGCTCGAGACGCCCCCGCCCCGCACATCGACGGGTCGGGAGTCGGAAATTCACGTTTCGTTCGTTATTTCTGGATCGCGAGGACGGGCTCGATCAGCTTCCGCAGGATGATGCGGATGGAGCGGATCGCGTCGTCGTTCGCCGCCACCGGATACTCGACGAGGTCCGGATCGGCGTTGGTATCGACCAGGGCGACGATGGGAATGCGGAGCTTGCGGGCTTCGTTGACGGCGATGTGCTCGCGGGCGGAGTCCACGATGACGACCGCGTCGGGATACTTTTCCATGGCCCGGATACCCCCGAGTCGGAGCAGCAGCTTGGCGCGTTCGCGAGCCAGCGAAGCCAGCTCCTTCTTGCTCATCTTCTTGAATTCGGGCGTCTTCTCGATGCCTTCGAGGTATTCCATGCGCGCCACGCTGCGGCGGATGGTCTCGAGGTTGGTCAGGGTGCCGCCCAGCCAACGGTGGTTGACGTAGAACTGTCCGGTGGCCTCGGCCGCCTCCCGGACCGCATCCTGGGCCTGGCGCTTGCAGCCGACGAAAAGGATCTTCTTGTTCCGATCGACGAGATCCGCGAGGAACTTGCCCGCGGCCTCCAGCTGATCGACGGATTTCTCGAGGTTGATGAGGTGGACGCCGTTCTTGTCCTCGAGAATGAAGGGCTTCATTTTCGGGTTCCACTTGCGCGACTGGTGGCCAAAGTGGACGCCCGCTTCGACGAGCTCGGTGAGCAGTTCGGTAGACATGGGATGTATCAGGGCCGCCCTTTTCTACAGGAACGGCAATCGTTGGATTCGGGAAAGGCGGCCTGGTTGGGTGACTTCCCGCCGGTCGCTCTCGAAGAGATCGGGCCGGCAATCCCAGGTGGTTCTGGATCAGGCTGCCGGGAAGGGCGCGTAATGAACACGCGAACGCCCGGAAATCAAGCCAAAACGAACGCGGAGCGCGGAACTCGGAACGGGGAGAATTTCTCCGCGCTCCGCGTTCCGGTTTCCGCGTTCCTCATCAGGCGCTCTCGCCGGCCGATTCGAACTCGATCGCGGGTTCGGCGCCGCCCTCGGCTTCCTCGGGGCTGACGGTCTCGACCACGCGCAGGTGGCGACTGGTCGAGAAGCCGGAGCCGGCGGGAATGAGGTGACCCATGATGACGTTTTCCTTGAAACCGCGCAGACTGTCGATCTTGCCGAGGGTGGCCGCGTCGGTGAGGACGCGGGTGGTGTCCTGGAAGGACGCGGCGGAGATGAAGCTGTCGGTTTCGAGCGAGGCCTTGGTGATGCCGAGCAACACGGGTTCGCCCTCGGCGGGCTTGCCCCCCTGTTCTTCGATGTCGCGGTTGACGTCTTCGAACTCGGTGCGCTCCACCTGGTCGCCCCAGAGGAACTCGGTATCGCCGGGATCGGTGATCTTCACCTTGCGCAGCATCTGGCGGACGATGATCTCGATGTGCTTGTCATTGATTTCCACGCCCTGGAGACGGTAAACCTCCTGAACCTCGTTGA
>JAUIGT010000307.1 GCA_030432615.1 Verrucomicrobiia bacterium | reverse complement strand
CTGGAGTATCCCGAATTCCCCCCCAACGAAGCCTTCACCAATCTCGACCAGATGCTGCTGGTCCGCGGCATGGACCAGGTGGCGAAGCTCCAGCCGCGCTGGCGCGACTACTTCACGCTCTACGGCGACGGCACCATCGACGTGAACGTGGCGCCGGCCGACCTCGTCGAGGCCTTCTTCGGTTGCACGCCCGACGCCGCCGCCAGCCTGGTGGGCACCCGGAGCGGCAGCGATCTCATCGAGGGCACCGAGGACGACTATCGCTTCGAGAGTCTCGACGAGGTCAAGGTCCTGCTCGGCATGGCCGACGACCAGTGGGATCGCGTTGCCGCCTCCGTGACCCTGGAAAACGCCACCAAGCGCATCGAGAGCACCGGTTCGGTCGGCGACACCTACCTCTATCGTCTCATCGTCCTGACCGAGGGCGACGACTCCCCGGTGGCGCGGATTTCGGAGTGATTTGCGTCCCTCTTTCGAGGTCGCTTTTTTCCGGGGGCTGCGGAATACTGCACCGCAACGAACTCGATTCGACAGGGTTGAATCGCGGATTGAACCCTCTCGGATCGCCCTTTCGCGATTCTTTCGAAACACCTTCATGAGCCGTCCTCGCATCGCGCTGCCCGACGAGAAACGAGGCTGGACCCTGCGGTCCGGGCGCGGCGTCGTGTCCGAGGGGCGCGAACTCGCGGAGGTGGTCGGCTCGGGAACCGACGTGCTCGTGGGCGTACCGGCCACGCTTTGCACGACCTTCGCCCTCAAGTTGCCGACGACGGACGCGTCGCTGTTTCCCTCCATGGTGGCTTCGCAGATCGAGAAACGCGGCCTCGCCCATCACGGGGACGCCGGCGCGACTCCGCACGCCTTCCACGTGCTCGACCAGGAGGACAACGAAGCGCACCTCAGCATCGACGTGCTCTCCGAGGATTTCCCGGAAGCCCTCTGCCTTCCGAAAGCCGCCGGCTACGCCCCGTCCGCGCGACTGCTTCGCCTGCCCGAGGACCGGCTGCTGCTTTGGAAAGAACACAAGCGCCTCGTGCTCGCGGTCAATCGCCACGGCCACCTCAGCCACGTGCAGGTGCTCAGTGCCGAGCCGACGCTCAACGCTTCCGCCGCCCAGGAGATCAACCTCACCACCCTCTCGCTCCAGGCCGAGGGACTGGTCCACGACTCCCCGGAACTGGTCGTCGCCGGCAAGCTCGCCGAGATCTCCCGGGAGGATCGATCCGCTTTCGAGACCACGCTGCTGATGCCGGCGGAATTTTTCGCCGAACCGCCCGAGGCCGCGGCGGTCACCACCACCGCCGACGGCTTCCTGCCCGCCGCCGTCCGCCAGTCGCGCCAGCGCCGGGGCACCGCCCGCCGCCGCGGCGTCATCGGCGTGGCCGCCCTGGCTGTCTACCTGGTCGTGGGAACGCTGGTCTGGCGCCACGCCCAGGCACGCGAGGCCGAGATCGCCGAACTGGAGCAGCAGGTGGAGGAAACACGACCGGAGGTCGAGGCCATCCAGGAAGCCGAGGCCCGGTGGCGGGAACTGGAGCCGGCCTTCGACCTGCACTACTATCCGGTCGTCCAGCTCAACGAGATCACCCGCGCCATGCCCGGCAGCGGCGTGGTCATCCGCGAATTCCAGACCCGCGGCCGCCAGATCACCGTCCAGGGCCGGGCCCGCGACGTGCAGATGGCGTTCCGGCTCAAGGAGGATCTCGAGGGCAATGAATTCTTCCGGGCCTACGCCTGGAACATGCCGCAACCGCGGGTGGAACGGGACAACACCGTGACTTTCCGAATCCAGGGACAACCGAAGCATGAGGGGACTGACAACTAGAGAGAAGCGGCTGCTGGGCCTCTGCCTGCTGTCCATTTTCCTGGTCGCGAATCTGTTCGCCGGCCGCGCCGTGATGCGCGCCCTCGGCGGGAGCAAGGAGCGCATCACCCAGTTGAAGAACGAACTGGCCGAGAACCGGATGTGGCTGGAGGAAAGGGATCTCTGGGAGCGGCGCCAGTCGTGGCTCGAGGAGAACCTGCCCGCTTCCCTGGTGCGGCAGCGCATTTCCGTGGGCAACGCCCAGGGCGACCTGATGCAGTCGATGCAGAACGACGTGCTCGAGCGACGCCTCCAGATCGAACGCCAGACCCTGGTGGAACCGCAGACCACGTCCTTCTACGATGAAGTCGCCGTCAGCTTCCGGGTCGAGGGCGAGGCCGCCGAGGTGAATCGCTGGCTCGCCACCCTGCAGGCGCCTGACCGGTTCCAGGTGATCAAGAATCTGGAACTGGAACTCGACGGCCGCTCCCGCGAGGTTGAACCCCAGGCCGAGTGCGACATCACCATCGCCCGCTGGTTCGCCCCATCGGCCGGAGTCGCTCCCATGCCGGCGGAGGAAACTCCCGCGCCGGCCGAAGGCCAACCACCGGCCCCGGAAGGGAACGCTGCCCCCGCGCCGCCGGCGGAAACGCCCGAGACTCCGGAAAGCCCGCCGGCCGAAAACCAACCATCCTCCGAAAACGTGGACCTGACGGAACGTTCCTGAAACCGTCCCCTCGTCATGAAAACGCCGCTCGCCTCCGTTTTGCTGCTGCCGATCGCCGGATCGCTCCTTCTCGCCGGAGCCACCGCGCGTGCCCAGGACGCGCCGCCGAATCTGGACGCCGACCTGCCCCAGCCGTTGGGCGACAACCATTTCGAGGCGCTGCTGGGCAATTCGCCCTTTCTCCGGGTGCTGGATCTCACGGAAACCTATGCCCTGCGCGGCATCGCCGAGATCGACGGGGAAAAGGTCGCCACCCTCTTCAACAAGCAGACGGAAAAGTCGGTACTCGTCTCCGCCGCCACGCCCAACGCCGAACAGATGCGGCTGGTGGGCGTCAACGAGGCCACCGATTTTCTCGCCGGCATCAGCGCCACCATTGCGGTGGCCGGGGAGGAAGTGGAACTGAAGTTCGAACCCGAGCGGGTCGCTCCCAAGCCGAAGGGGCGCCCGAGCGGCGGCCCCGGAAATGCCAGCGGGGGCGATCGGCGTGACGGGGACAGCCAGCGGCGCGGTCCCTCGAAGGAGGACATGGAGCGCTACAAGTCGCTTCCTGACGAGAAGAAGGAGAAGTTCCGCGAATACATTCGCCAGTCGATGCAGAAATATCCCGACATGAGCCGGGAGGAACGCGGCAACCTGATCCGGGGAGCCCTCACCAGGCTGGCTGAAGGCGGCGATATCTCGATCGATGCCAACAACAGCGGCGGTGGCAGTGGAGGTGGTGGTGACAATCGCGGCGGTGGAGACGGGCGCTCCTCCGACCGGGGCGGAGATCGCGGTCGCCGCTGAACCGTTTCGCCCCGCGGTTTCCCGGACCGAAAAACGAAAGCTTCCCGGCGAATCGGGCGTCGGAATTTTGCGGAAACGTCACTCGCGACGTTTCCCGAATCGGGCCACGTCTTCTCTCGCCCCGACAGCCGCGCGCCGATTTTTCCGAGATCCCCCCGTTTCGCGAGCAGTCGGGTCGCCCTGCAGGAAAAACCTCTCAAATTCGAGAAATTCTTTCGATTGGCGGCGCAAAATTTGAAAAATGATTGCCTCAAATCGTGTAAATTGTCATAATTTCTATTTCTTTAACGCGTTCGACGTAAGCCGCGTTCAATTTTCCTCGAATTCCGTTCTCCTTCCTCCTCCCGATGTCACTCCAGAACGATTCTTTGATCACGGAATTCGATCGCTATCGCTTCGCCCGGGAACCCGGGGGCGCCCTTGCCGAACTGCCTGCGGCCCGCCGCGATGAGCGGTCCTTTCTCGTTCTCGACTGTCTTCGCTATCGCCTGGCCCGACTTCACCTGTTCGAAGGCGCCGCCAACCAGCGGGAATCGGTCAACCAGTTCACCCGGCAGATGAATGCCATCGCGGCGCTGAATCAGCCGCTGATGACGCCCCTGCTGACGCACGGCCGGGACGATTCCGAGCTGTTCTATGTCACCGAATTCGTGGACGGGGAAGCTCTGGGCGACTACCTGCGCCGCACCGGCGGGCTCACCGAATCCGCCGCCCTCCAGGTGACCCTTGACCTAGTCGAGTTGCTGCTGGTCACCGCCCCGAGACCGGCGGCGTTGGAACAGTTCGACCTCGGGCACCTGGTGGTCAGCCCGGACGTGGCCTCGCCCCAAGGATGGCGCCTGCATTTCGGCGAATTCTCGGGCTGGAACGAACCGTCGCTGGCGAGCCCCGAGGCCCTCGTCCAACGCCTGGCCCTGCAACTCTACAACCTGCTCGGCGGCTTCGTCTTTCGCAGCGCTCCGAGTCGGCTTTTCGCCCACGAGGCGCAGCAGACTTCCGAGGAACTTCGCGAGGTCATTTCCTCGGTCTTGCGAGAGGAAGACGGAGGTCAGAGCCTTGCGGCCTTCGCCTCGACCCTGCGCCCCCTGCTGGCCGATGCGCTCGACCGCGACCGCTCCGCCGGCGTCACCCTGCCGCCTCCGCGCCGGTTTCTCGAGCAATGGTTCACGGAAGGCCGGGGACTTTCCTCCATCGATCCCGGGCCGGATTACCGTCACCTCACGGAGACCGACGACGGCGAAACGCTGTCCTTCGACGCTGCCACCGATCGTTCCTCCATCCATGGCCGGGTCAGGTTTCATCTCTTCCCGAACTGGGAATCGATTCCCCGCGAGGGCTGGCTGGAGCAGCACCACTCTTCCCTCCGCCGCGGGGGACGAGGCCTACCCAACCAGGTAGGCGTCGTGGAACTGGAGCCCGCCGGCCGCGGTCTGCTAATCGGCGAGGAACCGGTGCTCGGAGTTTCCCTCCGTCGCCTCGTTTCCCATCACGGCCCGCTCGATCTCGCCCACGCTGTCGCCCTTGGTCGCAAGGTGTCCTCCGCCATCGACGTGATGGAAAAGACCGCCGGCGCCGCGCCGGTCTGGTGGTTGCCCCCGCGCAATGTCTACCTGGTCACCGGCGATCCCGATCCCGCCAGTCTCGAGCCCGGTCTCGCAAGCCGGGGCGCAGCCGCCTGGCAACGCCTGCCCGTGCGACTGCGCCTGCACCAGACCGCCGGCGACCTGGTGGAAGGCCTTGCCTATCCCGATTCGATCATGGCCCGCATCAACCGGGGCGGCAAGCAGGGCGAGATCGGCCGCCGCACCACCGTGCTGCTACCGCTGCTCTGGCACCTGCTGACTGGCGAAACCCTTGACTGGGACAGCCCGCTGGCTTGCCCGGAAGGCGTCACGCTTTCGTCCGAAGTGCTCGCCGCCCTGGAAAAGGCCCGGCAACAGGCCGGTGAGGATCCGCGGAATGTGCACACCTCGGTCGTCAGCCAACTGGAAAAACTCGTCGGTGCCGACGCCACCTCCGCCCCGGACACGGCCACCGTCGGGGAGAGCGATTTCGGCGACGGAATGGTATCCGAACCGGTCACCCTCTTCGATACCGGCCCGATCCGGCCTCCGGCGAAGAAACCGGACGATTCATCCGCTTCCACCACCGTCACCTTCGACAACGATGGAGGCAACGCGGCGGGCGAAACCTACCTCGCCCGACGCCGCCGACGCCGCTCCCTGCTGCCTCGCCCCCCCGTTTCCGCCGGCGAGGTCGAAAACCTCGGCACCATCGAGGATCCCCTCTACGCCCAGGCCGTCGCTCGCCAACCCGAATCCACCGGCCGAACAGAGGGCGAGAACCCCAGGCTCACCCAGGCGGGCGGATCACTCTCCCTCGCCCCCTTTTCCGCCGGCCAGCGAATGACCGCACCCGCCCCGGAACCGGCGGAACCCACGAACGAGGAGCCGCCACCGGAAACCGCTCCCGCCGAGACCAATCGCCGTCCGGGATTCTTCAGGTTCTCGAAATCGAAGAAAAGAACGGACACGAAATCGAAACCGGCGATCGAGTCGGCCACCCGCGAGACCAAAGCAGCGGAGGAAGTGCGCGACGAGAAAGAGAGCACCGTTGCCGGGCCAACTCCCGGCGACGATTGGACCCGGAGTTTCCGCGAGTCCTGCGATTCCAGGGAAGACTTCGAGGAGGAAGTCGAGAGCCACGCCGAGACCGAGGATCGGGAAGAGTCCGCCGGTTCGGGCGGCGAGTCGATCTCCTTCTTCACCTTTCTCTCCAGCCAGTCCGTGCCCGCCGAGCAGTCGGAAGCGTCGAAGCTGGCACCGGCGCCGGCCTCCATCGCGGCCGCGGCGGAAAAGGCTTCGGCGTCGGATTCCTCCCGAGAGATCGAGGACGAACCGACACCGGAATCCCGCCGGGAATTTCGCCCCCTCACGGAACGCGTCGGCTCGTGGCTGCGGAACCGCCGATCCGTATCGCACGAAACTTCGCCGGGCATCACCGAAGCCGAAACCGAGCTTCCAACCGCCGAAGAAGTGGCCAGCGCGGCCCCGGATACGGTTTCCGCCGACACCGGAACCCGTCCTCCCTCCGCGCTGAAGAAGGCGCCGCAGATCGCCGGTGCCGCGGCGCTGATCTGGGGAGTCACCTACCTCCTGGTGAGTTTTTCCGGGAATGCCGAACGCCGGACGCTGGCGGAGACCTTTTCCCCGGTGGTGCGGACAGACTACCTCAAGATGGCCGCCCCCCTCCCCGCCCGCGAGGAGGGAACCGGGCCGGGCGATGCCGCGCCCGCCATCGACGAGAGAGTCGCCGCCGAAGACCCCGTCGCCACCGCCGCCCTGGCCGATCAGTTCCTCCCCATCGACCGGGCGCTGGGACTGAAATGGCTGCGCCGGTCCGCCGAATTCGGAAACGCCCGTCACCAGCGACAGCTCGGCCTCATCCTCGCCGAGGTACCCGAGCAACTGCCCGAAGCGGTATCCTGGCTCGGACGCGCCGCCGCGCAGGACGATGTCGAGGCGAGTTTCTATTACGGCGTGGCCCTGCTACGCGGTCGCGGCGTCCCGCCCGATCCCGAGGCGGCCCTTCCCCTGCTGGAAAAGGCCGCCGCCGCTGGTGACGGCCGCGCGTTCGACCTGCTGGGGATCTGTCTCGCCGAGGGCACCGGCTGCGCCGCCGATCCCCGCGCCGCCTTCGGCTGTTTCCAACAAGCCGTCGAGGCCGGCAACGTCCAAGCCTGCTACAACCTCGCGGTCCGCTACGCCAAGGGGCTGGGCACACCACGGAGTGAAGAGCGCGCCGCCGGCTTTTTCCGGCAGGGCGCCGAACGCGGCGATCCCGATTGCATGCACGCTTACGGCAAGTGCCTCGAGAGCGGATTCGGAGTCGCCGCCGACTTCGACGCCGCCGTTTCCTGGATGAGAAAGGCCGCCACCCTCGGCCAACCCGACGCCCTCGCCTGGTGCCTCCGCCAGGGGCTCCCCATGGGCGTGGCCAGCGCAAAGTGATGGGAACCGGGTTGGCACCCATCCACCCAACCCCGCGCACTCATACCGAATTCCAATAAGATCTGGACGATTTGCGAGTCCCTCGGTTCTCGGGGCGAGGCGCGCTGAGGGAAGGTAGCGAGCTACCTGACCGAGGCGGAACGAAGCATCCGGGAAGCGAGAGCTCGCATCACAAAGATCAACCGAAGGCTGGGA
>JAUIGT010000306.1 GCA_030432615.1 Verrucomicrobiia bacterium | reverse complement strand
GGGTGTGGCCGAGATCGCCTGTCTGCATGTGAAGCGTTCCCACGAGGGCATGGGCTACGGAGGTTTCCTGATTCGCGAAGCGGAGAAACTGGCGGGCCAGGCGGGCTTGAAGCCCTTCGCCGTTTCCACCCAGGCGGTCGGATTCTTCGAGAAACATGGCTACCTGCGGTGCGAGGACCCGGAATTCCTTCCCCCGGAACGTTTGGAAAAACTGGCGAAGACCGGACGCAATTCGATCGTGCTGGTTCCCTCGATTCAGGAAACTGCCTGATGCCTGCGTGCGATGATGCCGCCGCCGCGGCCCGAGGCCTGCCGGGCTCTACCTGCGGGCACGGTCGGCCGGGAGGAACCGGAAGGTCAGCGGCCGGTGATCGCTGGCCTTTTCCCACTGATCGGTGTGAATGACGCGGGCGGTGTCCCGGTCGATCTCGGGAACCAGGCCGGAGCTGGCCAGGACATAGTCGAGCCGGGCGTAGGTGTCGGCAAAACTCCAGTAGTGGGTCCAGCGGAAACCGAAGGGATCGGCGGGACGAAGGTCGACGAGGTAGTCGTCGCTGCCGAAACGGCCGCGGATCGAGCGCACCGGGGGCTCGTTGGGTGTGTCGTTGAAGTCTCCGTAGACCACGAGGTTCGCTCCCGGTTGTCTCTCGAGGATGGAATCGATGTGCTGTCGCACCAGGTGCGCTTCGTTCCGGCGCATCTCCGCCTGGTCCGCTTCGGGGATCTCGCGTTTCGACTTCAGGTGAATGCCCACACACCGCAGTCGATAGCTGTCGTTGATGGCCAGGGTCACATCCAGGAAACCGCGTTGGATGGGAAAACGGGTCTGGCCGATGAGGTAGGTGAGATCGTTTCGGGATTCGCGTGAGACGATCGGAAAGCGCGAAAGCAGGGCCAGGTTACGATTCCAGCCGTCGGCGGAAATCACCAGTTCGGTATGCGGCAACTCGATACCGCGGGCGGCCAATCGTTCGCGGAGATCGTCGAGGTAGCTCGGATCGCCGAGTTCGCAGACGCCGAGGATGTCGGGTCTCGCTTCGCTCAGTGTCGCGATGACGGCCTCGATCTCGTCCTCCGGCTTGGGAGCGTCGGGGACGACTTCGCCCTCGACGCGTCGCTCCATGGCGAGGTAGTTCTTCAAGTTCCAGGCCACGAAGGTGACCGGACCGGGATCGGCGGGGGCATCGGCCGCGCCGACCTGAACGGGGAGCCCGCCGAAAAACAGAACCGCCGCCAAGAGTCCGGACGCGGAAAGCGTCCGGAACCGGTGACGGCGGTACGATGGGGTAGGAAGATCAGGCAAAGCCGGACTGGGACGATGCTCAGTCTTCGGATTTTGCGGAGGTTTCCTCGGCGGGTTTTTGCGCAGGTTTTTCGGCGGGCTTCTTTTCCCATTCCGATTTTCCTTCCACTTCGCCCGCCTTGATCTCGCTCTCGAAATCTTCCTTTGCCTTCTTGAATTCGCCCATGCCCTTGCCGATGCCGCGAGCCAGTTCAGGAATCTTCTTGGCGCCGAAGAGGAGCAGAACAATGAGGAAGATGACGATCATCTCCTGTAAGCCGATAGGTCCCATAGGTAGTAGGAGGTTGGGGTTGATTGATGGTTGAGAATAGGGTGAGCCGTGCGGCGATGCAAAAGGAATTTCCGCCGACAGTCGCGCGAGTTCAGCCGGCCGCTTCTTCCGTTGCCGCGGCCTCAGCGGACACGTCATCGACTTCGCGCCGGCCCAGGGAAAATTCATTCAGGCTTTTCCCGAGATTGCGGGCAAGCCGTGGGATCTGCCGTCCGCCGAAAAGGAGCAGCAGCACGAGCAGGATGAGCATCAATTCCTGGAATCCGATGGGGCCGAACATGGGGAAGGGGGGGGCGGTGTGGAAGGAGGTGGGGGAGGTTTCCCGGAAGCGGGCAGGCGTGGTCGTTGCTTCGGAACTCTCGCCTGTTTCTCTCCCCCCCCGCAAGCGCCGCCTTGCACGGATGCAGGCTGGCGCGGTCAGGCTGGCGCGATTGCGGTGGTGGCGTGGCTTGGCTGGAAAGGCAAACGATGGTGCTGGTGAATTCGGGCTTTGACCTGTTCGTCAAAATCCCTAGAATGAACTCTCCCACCTGAAACCATCCCCAAAAACAAGCTATGCGTATCCACTCTACTCTGATTGCACTCGCCGGACTCGGTGTCGCCGCTTCGGCCCAGGCCGAGGGACCCGATTTCGAAAAGGAGATCTGGCCTTTCGTCAAGAACAGCTGCGTCAAGTGTCACCAGCCGGAACACAAGGACGAGCGCGGACGCACCCGTCGCCCCAAGGGTGATCTGGTCGTTACCAACAAGGAAGCCCTCATGAAGGGAGGCGAAGACGGCGAGGTGATCGTGGCCGGCAAGCCCGAGGACAGCCCCTTCCTGCAGATGGCGCTCCTTCCGCTCGACCACGACGATCACATGCCCCCGGAAGGCAAGGCCGATCAGTGGACCGACGAACAGAAGAAGCTCATGGAAGCCTGGATCAAGGCCGGTGCTGATTTCGGTGCCTGGGAGCGTGATCCCGAGGTGGACGTGCAGGGCGAATAATCCGCCGATCCCTTCATCGATCGATTTTTTCCGAAACGGCCCGGACTTCCTCGCGAAGTTCGGGCCTTTTTCGTGGAATCCTCAGGCTTTCTCCTGGGAAGCATCGGTTTCCCGGGAGACCACCTTGGCGACGAGGCGGATGCCCGCGTCGGCCGCGGCATCGAGGGTGGTGGGAGCGCCCTGTGCCAGGGTTTCGAGTTCTCGCGCGAGTTCCCGGGATTGGCGTTCGAGTTCGGAGAAGAGGCGATTGACGGTTTCCTCGTCGGCTCCGCCGTCGTTCAGAGCGGCTTCATGAAGGTCGCGATTGAGGGCTCCGCGCATCACCTCGACCTGGCGCACTTTCTCGTCCATGTCGGTTCGTGCTCCGACCGGGAGGCTTTCGCTTAGTTCGATAAGTTCGTCGATGCGACGGTGGAGGTCGTTCAACTGATCGGGCGTGGGAATCGGGTCAGTGGCCATGATTGGGGTTACGGACCGAACCTGGGAGCGGAGTCGAGTGGTTTGCTTGGCGTGAATTCGCCGAGCGAATCGGATTGCAGGCGGCGGTGCGGATTCTACAATGCCGCTCATGAAAACCTCGAAGGTTCCTTTCCCCATTTCCGCCGGTGCGGTTTTGCTCCTTTCTCTTTCCTCGTCCGCAGTTTGGTCGCAGGACGAGAAGGTCGATTTCGAGAAGCAACTCTGGCCCATCCTGGAGCGGAGTTGCGTGAAGTGTCACAAGGCGCCACACGAGGAAAACGGTCGCACCGTGAAACCGAAGGCCGGACTTCGCATGGACGGTGCCTGGGCCATCAAGATGGGCAGCGAGAACGGAGCGGTCCTCACGCCGGGCAACGCGGAGGACAGTGAACTCTGGTGGCGAACCGATCTTCCCGAGGACGACGATGATTTCATGCCGCCGACCGGGAAGGCGGACCCGCTTTCCGCCGAGGAGAAGGCTCTCTTCAAGAAGTGGATTGACCAGGGCGCCGATTTCGGGGAATGGGTCGGCAATCTCGAGGGCAAACCCAAGGAAGTCTCCAACGCCGGCGACAAGATGCCGGTGTCGGAGATCCAGGAACTCTACCAGTCTCTCGGTAACGGCCTCGATCCGTTGAAAGAGGAGGCCTGGAAGGACATCACCTCTGCCGGGGGACGGGTGATGCCGCTGGCGGCGGACAGCCCGCTGCTATCCGTGGACTTCCGGCTCGTGCGCGAGGAGGCGGACGACGCCAAGGTGGCCTCGATCAGCTCCGTGGGGGACCACATCGCCCAACTCGATCTCTCGAAAACGGCCGTGACCGATGCCGGACTCGCTCCCGTGGCGGAACTCCCCAGGCTGGTGAAACTGAATCTCAGCGAGACGGCGGTTTCCGACGCCGCACTCGATCCGGTTTCGGGGTTGGAAAACCTCCGCTATCTCAATCTCTACGGCACTCAGGTGACCGATGCCGGGCTCAAGAAATTGGCGGGCCTCAAGAGCTTGGAAAATCTCTATCTCTGGCAGTCGAAAGTGACCGACAAGGGCGTGAAGCAACTGCAAAAGGCCCTTCCGGACACCCGGATCAGTTGGAAATAGTCCCGGCGGGAGGAGGACGGTCAGGTGGCCGCTCCTCCTTCAGTGGCAATGAAGCGTCTTGAAAAGTCCGATCATGCTGGCGGCGGCGCGGCCGGCTTCGGAACCGCGGTTGATGGGTGAGTCCAGCGCCGACCGTTCGGCGGCATGTTCGGGCGCATCCACCAGCAGGACTTCGTGGATGACGGGTACGAGGTGCTCGCGGGCACTGCGAGCGAGCGAATCCGTGATGCTCGAGGCGATCAAGTCGGCGTGGGCGGTCTTGCCCCGGATGATGACCCCGAGGGCGAGAACTGCGGCGGGCTTCCGTTCGCTCCTGCGGCACAGGGCCTCGACGGTGACGGGAACTTCGAAGGCGCCGGGGACCCGGTAGACGTCGATTTCCGCATTGGGCAGCAGGGCTTCCAGCTCCCGCTGAGCTCCGGCGAGGAGGCCGTCGGTGAACTCCGCGTTGTAGCGGCTGGCGACGATCGCGACCGGGTGGGGATCGGTGTCGATCGAGGGAGCGGCGGGAATTTCAGTCTCCATGCTTCGTTGAGGGTTCTGGTGGGAAAAAGAAGGGTAAAAAATTGAAAATGAACAGGTTGCTTCAAAGTAAATGCCCCAGCTTGTCCCGCTTGGTCCTCAGGTAGCGTTCGTTGTGGGGATTCGGGGGAGATTTCACCGGAACCTGTTCGGTAATCTCCAGGTCGTGTCCTTCCAGGCCGACAACCTTGCGGGGATTGTTGGTCATCAGGCGGATCTTTCGCACCCCGAGATCGTGGAGGATCTGGGCGCCCATGCCGTAGTCCCTGAGGTCGGAGGGAAAGCCCAGTTTCTCGTTGGCTTCCACCGTGTCGAGGCCTTCCTGCTGCAGCTTGTAGGCACGGATCTTGTTGGCCAGGCCGATGCCGCGGCCTTCCTGTCGCATGTAGACGAGGACTCCACTCCCGGCGTCCTCGATCTGGAGCAGGGCGGTATGCAGTTGGGTGCCGCAATCACATCGCCGACTGCCGAACACATCACCGGTCAGGCACTCGCTGTGCACCCGCACGAGGATGGGAGTCTCGGGATCGATCTCGCCTTTCACCAGCGCGAGGTGCTGTTCCGCCGGGTTGATGGTGCTCTGGTAGAGGTTCAGGTCGAAGGTGCCATAGTCGGTCGGCATCTCGATGCGCTCGATCCTCTCCACCAGTTTCTCCCGGTTGCGGCGATACTGGATCAGGTCGGCGATGGTGCCGATCTTGAGCCCGTGCTTTTTCGCGAATTCCCTCAATGTGGGAAGGCGTGCGGAGTCGCCGCTTTCGTCGAGGATCTCGCAGATCACCCCGGCCGGTTCCAGTCCCGCCATGCGTGCCAGATCCACGGCCGCCTCGGTGTGGCCGGCGCGACGGAGAACGCCGCCGGGTTTAGCCTGGATCGGGAAAATGTGCCCGGGCTGCACCAGGTCGGAAGGTTCCGAGAGTGGATCCGCCAGCACGCGAATCGTGCGAGCCCGGTCGGCGGCGCTGATCCCGGTGGAAATGCCGGCAGCGGCATCGACGGCGACGGTGAAATCGGTTCCGAAATGCTCGGTATTGCGACGGACCATGGAGCGGAGGCCCAGTCGCGAGGCCGCATCCTGCGAGATCGGGCAGCAGATGAGTCCGCGGCCATGGGTGATCATGAAGTTGATCGTCTCCGCGTTCACGGAAGCCGCCGCGGCGACGAGGTCGCCCTCGTTTTCGCGGTCGGCGTCATCGACCACGATGACCATGCGGCCGGCGGCGATGTCGGCAATGAGGTCCTCGATGGGACTGAAAGGGGATTCGGGATCGGAATGTTCGGGCATGAGGGGAAACCGCGGCAGTGTAGCACCCCCCGGAGCGCCCTCCAACCGGGAGAGTTACAAATGCCTGGGCTTTTTGTAGTTTGGTGAAGGGAGAAAGGGATTACGATTCGAACATGGAAGACGTTTCGCCCCAGCCCGTACCGCCGAAATTTCCCGGGGAGTCTCCCCGCATGGACCCGAGGGACGAGCGCCAGTGGGTCACCTTTCTGCATCTCTCGGGGTTCGCCGGATATCTCATTCCCTTCGGCTCGATCATCGCGCCGCTGGTGATGTGGCTCTTGAAGCGGGATCAGTCGGCACTCGTCGATGACCAGGGGAAGGAGTCGCTCAATTTTCACCTCTCGATGCTCCTCTTCTACCTGATTTCGATTCCGCTGATGTTCGTATTCGTCGGGTTCTTCACCGCCATCGCCGTGTTGATCGTGGAGATCGTCTTCATGGTGATCGCTGCCGTGAAATCGAACGAGGGAGAGGTCTACCGCTACCCGGTCACCATTCGTTTCGTGTCGTGATCGCCTGGTTTCCGGCGTTGCCCGGGGCCGGGAATCGATGAAACTTGCGAACATGAGCCAGGAAATCACCGGGGAGCGCTTCCAGATCTCCCACCTCGCCGAGATCGATCCCACTCCCTGTCCCTGCGGTCAGGCGCGGCGCGCTTTCATGAATGATCAGAATCCGGTCGCGTCGATGCACCTGGTCGAGATCAAGCGCGACAGCGAGACGCACTACCACAAGCGGATGACCGAGATCTACTATGTGCTCGAGGGCGAGGGTCACATCGAACTCGACGGCGAGTCCCATCCGCTGCGTCCCGGCACCGCGGTCATGATCCAGCCGGGCTGTCGGCACCGGGCGGTGGGGGAGGGGCTCAAGATCCTCAACGTGCCCGTTCCGCAGTTCGATCCGGAGGACGAGTGGATCGATGAACCGTCCTGAGCCGAGCCTGCCATGGAGAATCCGACCGAATTGCCCCCGGACATCGACTATCAGCCTCCCCAGCCCGCGCAAGGGCTGAGCAGCGGGGCGAAGTGGGGGATTGGTTGCGGCATCGGTTGCCTGGTCACGCTGCTGATCGCGGGCGTCATCGGTTACCTGGTGTTCGTGAAAGTGCGGGAGGCGGCCACCGCTGTTCTCGACCAGTTCAGCTCGAAGGATCCGATCGTGTTCGCGCCGCCGGAGGTGGACGAGGCGACCGTCGAGGCGCTGGTGGGTCGGTATGACCGGTTTCGTGAGGCGCTGGAAAAGGGCGACGAGACGGAGCTGCTGATCCTGTCGGGAGAGGAAATCAATCTCCTGCTCCATCACCATCCCGACTGGGAACAACTCGCCGGACACACCTCGGTGACGATCGATGATGACCAGTTGCGGTGCCAGGTCAGTCTGCCGCTCGATGAAGTCGGTCCCTTGCTCGAGGGGCGCTACATCAACGGCGTGCACCGCTACACGCCGGGCGAGGAACTCGCGCCCGAGCCGATCGATGCGCTGGCGGGCGTGCAGGAATCCTCCATCTCCCCACACGCCCGCGGGCACCTGGGCTGGTACGAGGGCGGGCTGTTCCAACTGCCCGACCTCGACCCGGACCGGGCATTCGATTTCGTCGCCTTCCGCGGCGGCTTCGA
>JAUIGT010000305.1 GCA_030432615.1 Verrucomicrobiia bacterium | reverse complement strand
GCGTGCCGACCCCCATCGGATCGATCCACTGGCCGTACGTTCCGGACGGGTTGAAGAACGGTTCGTGGACCGCCCCCCCGGGCCGCTCGTACTTCCGGGTCACGGGATTCCACGACAGCTCGAACGCGTGCTCCGCGAGCCACTTTGAGGCACCGGCGAGATCCGGCGGACAATCGCTGTGCACGGAAAGCGCCTGAACCATGCTCAGCAGGAGCAGCCGCTGGCTGCGGCTCTCGCCAATGCTCTCCAGCATCTCGCCGCTCATGATGCGGAACAGGTCCCGCGGCGCGCTGTCGATGCCGTACTTCAGTGCCAGCAGGAACGCGTCCCTCACCTCGGCGATCTCGACCGCCCGCTCGACGGTGGTGTCCCACGCGGCGTGGGCCACCCGCTCGCCCTCGAGGGGTCCGGTGACAAAGCAATCCACCACCCGGTAGAACTCCATCGCTCCCAGCCGGATCTGTCGTTCCATCGCCTCCTGCGCCCGCGTTGATCCGCTCGCCAAGGCCTCCTTCGTGATGAGGTCCCGCCAGGCATAAGGTACCGGCTCGTGCATCGCGATGCCCTCCATCAACGGCAGCGCGTCGTCGATCCACCCGAAGCGCTCCACGACCGGCAGAAGGTTGATGCGCGGGGAGAGCTCGTTCAGGTAGAGTTCCTTGCGGGCTTCCGTGGCCGTCGCGATCAATGCGTGACGGACATGCCACCAGTAGCCGTCCAAAGAACCGGCCCGTTCCCTCCAGAGACGATTGCCGGACTGATACTGATAGTGAACGAGGTACCTTCGGGAACCCCGGGGGTCATACGCTTCCGCCGCTTCACGTTCCTGCACCCGGATGTGACGCCGCAGGGCTTCGAAGAGGATCTCGGGCCGGTCGGTCGCGATCCGGGCGAGGATCTCGTCCACCTTCCACTTCACGTCGTGGAACTCTCCCCACGCTCCGGAGCAGAGTTCGGTGAGCGCGACGAACGCCTTGCGGATCTCCTCCTCGGTCGCCTCCTCCGGCAACCGGATGTCATCGAGAAACGAGGCGCGGGATCGAGGGAACGCCATGAGGTCGTCCCCCTCGGCCACCTCCATCACCGGAAGCGACTGCGGACGTCGTACTTTGACCTGGAACGGGATCTCCAGATGCCCGGCGGGCTCGTAGTGGACGAACTCCAGCTCCCAGTGCTCGGCGCCACTGAGTTCATCGCGAAACCGAAGCCGTGCGAGCGGCGCGAGGGCGGGGGTCAGCGAGTTCTCGATCGAGATGTTCCAGTCGGCGAGATGGAGTTCCCGCATCCGGGTCACGTCGCGGAAGGCCGCCGGGCGGGAGCCCCCGAGCGGCACCCCATACGGGCGGGTCTTGTGGCGCACCCAGGGGATCGTCCCCGCCGGCCACCATGAGGCGTTCACCGCCAAGAGGCCGCTGCCTCGACCGCTGGAGCGCAGCGGCCGGTAGAATCGCGTGGTGAAATCGAGCGCCCGCTCATCCGTCGCAGGCTGCCGGTCGAGATGAAGCCGCTGCCCGTCCGTGAGCCAGACCCCATCGGCGCCGAGATCAAGGCGCCTCACGGTCACGCGCTTGACGAGATAGGCATCGACCCGGCCCACCAATTCCCCTCCCTCGAGCGGAATCGAGCGGGCGGCCATCTTGCGCGAGATGGCCACCGTCCAGGTGCGCCGCAGGTTCTCCAGATCGCGGAGGCCGTCGGCATTCACCGGAGAGCCCCTCTCCTGCAGCGGGATGGAATCCGCGCGCCAGTTGTGGTTGGCCAGATTCCCCACACTCAAGGTCTGGCGGACGGGGACCATCTGGTCGCCCAGATGGAGTTCGTCGAAGAAGCAGAAGAGCCGGTCGATCCGTACTCCCTCCGGCAGTGATCGAGCCTCGATCTCCAACTCGATCTTGGTCCGCTCCTCGTACGAAGTCTCCTGGGTCTCCGGATCGATGCGCGTCAGCGTGTTCGAGGTGACGTCCACCGACTCGTCGTTGACGAGGATGCGAAGGCCCTTCGGAGCGGACTCGAGGACCTCGAAGCTTCGCTCTTCCTTCGGCGACCCGCCGGAAGGCGGACGCAGCACCCAGAATCCGACAAGCCCGTACAGGGCCGCGGCCGCCGGCAGCCCCCAAAGCATGCTCGGCGTCGCAAAACAGGCCATCGTGACGATCACGACCAGCGGCAGGTAGCGCCACGCCCAGGTGTCGAGGGCGTCGCCCAGGATCGATGACAGCCCGGCGGTCTGGAAATAGACGATCTCGCAGGCCAGCGGCAACAACACGAAGAACGCGAGCACGATCGCCAGCTTGGCGGTGACCAGGCGGCTGCGTCGGACCGGCAGTCCCTTCCAGAACGCGCCGCGCTTCACCAACGGATCGGCATGCAGGAAGAACGGGATGATCAACAGCGGAAGCCAGCGCAACACCATCCAGTCCCAGCGGTCGGAGGTTTCCAGCGGATGCCAGAAACCCGCTTCGGAGACCGTGTCTCCAAAGCGGAGCTGATAGAGACGCAGCCCGAGGTGCAGGGCACACACGGCCGTCCAGATGGCCAGCCACCAACGGCAGAGGCGCAGGTCCTTGAGGATGAGATGAAGGGTCTTGTTCATGACAGGAGAGAGCGGAGGGTTCAGTCGTTGTGGCGGAGGAGCGCGCGGACGATCGCCCGCAACGGCGCGGGCTCGACGCTCACGTGGCGTGCGTCGGGAAAATGGGTGGCGATGTCGGCCTGCAGGCGTTCGGCGTCGTGATTGCTATCGACGAAGCTCACCCGTCCCTCGCCGAACTGCGGATTCCACCAGTGGCCCGGCATCGCTTCCGGCACGCAGGTCACCGCGCTGTGCAGAGCGACGCAGCGGCATCGCTCGAGCAGCAGATCCTTCTCCTCGCGGAGACGGGCGACGCCCTCGTCCATCACGATCACCCGGTCCGCCAGGCGCTCGACCTCGTCGATCTCGTGCGACGAGATCACGAAGGTCCAATCGCCCGAGTTCATCGTCTCCAGCAGGGCGTCGAGCACCTCGTCGCGCACCGCCGGATCGAGTCCGCTGAACGGTTCGTCGAGCAGCAGGAGCTTCGGCCGGTAGGATAGCGCGCCGACAAACGCCGCCTTCACCCGCTGCCCGCGCGAGACGTGCTTCAGCCTGCGGTCAAGCGGCACGCCGAACAGCCGGATCAGCTTCTCCTCGAACTCGCGGTCCCAGGTCGGATAGAGCGGACGCAGGAAGTCGAGGTACTGGCGAACGGTCATGTACCCGGGCAGGTCCTGGGCATCGGCGATGTAACCGATGTCCGCCTTGTCGGCCTCGCCAAGCACCCGTGGATCGCAGCCGAACACCCGGGCACTGCCGCCGCTCGGCCCGAGAAACCCCATCAGGATCCGCAGCAGGGTGGACTTGCCGGAGCCGTTCCGTCCCAGCAACGCAAGGGCGCTTCCCGGGTGCATTTCGAGGTCGATCGGTGCCAGTGCCCGGACGGCACCGAAATGGCGCTCCAGTCCCCGGGTTTCAATCACAGCGTTGCTCATAGTTTTTTCCAGTGTTGGTCGATGGCCTTCTTGAGGTCATCGGGCTTGAGGTTCAGTTGCTTGGCCTTGATCACGAGCGACTCGAGCGGTTCGCCGAGCAGCTCGCGGCGGTCGACCGCCGACGACGGGGGCGCCTCCACCACCCGGTTCCCGATCCCGGGAAGGCTCTCGATCAGTCCCTCGGCACGCAGCGCAACGAGCGCCTTCTGAACCGTGTTGGGGTTGATCCGGTACTCCGCACTCAAGGCCCGGACCGAGGGAAACAGCTCGCCCGGCTTCAGGTCGCCCGAGATGATCGCCTTCCTCGCCGCATAGAGCACCTGCTCATACACGGGGATCCCTGAACGGAAATGAATGGGGAAGACGCTCACGGTGTACTACGGCAAATAATACACCTAGGACACCTCTGTCAACGGAGATTCGTGGCACGGGCGGGAAGTGCCGCATCCCGGCGCCCCGGCATGATCCGCCGGATGATGTTCCGCGCCCACCAGGGCGGCTCACCGGCCGACGCAGTAGAGCGTCGAAAGCGACCTCGAAAAGATCCGGCCCCGGATCGGCGCCAGTGTCGCGCGGAACACCTCATCCACCTCGGCACCGAGCTCGTTGATCCCGACGATCTCCAGCTTCGGTCCGGGCTTGATGACCACCGTGGCGCCCCCGTACACATTCTGGATCATCACGTGGCCGTCGACTACCAGGGGTGAGGCGGCGAACTGGCCCTTCACGCCCAGCTTCTCTTCCCACAGGCGCTCGCCGGTCTCCGCCTCGTAGCACGCCGCCCGGCCGTTCATGGAAACGACGATCACGTAGCCGTCGACAACCCCCTCCAACCCCGGCCGACAGGGCTCCACCAGCCGAACCCGGAAAAAGCAATTTCCTAGCAGTAATCGATCACCTTCCCCCACGCCGACAGCTCCTCGAAATTGTCCCCCACGAATCCCCCCAGCGGAAAAACCGACCACTTCGCCCCGAGGTACACCATCATCACCGCGCCCAGCGCATAGCCCGGCACCGCATACCCCGCGAAAACCAGTACCGATGACGCATTGTCCAGCCAGCTCCGGTGCCGGATCGCCTTCAACACCCCCAGCGGCAGACAGATCGCATAGATCAGCACCATCGAAACCCCGCCGTAAAACAAGGACACCGGCATCCGCTCCAGAATCATCCCCCACACCGGATCATCGTACTTTTGCGACCGCCTCAGGCTGCCCTGCAGCAAGCCGTCATAGCCCGATCGGAACAGCACCGCCCGCTCCCCCGGCAATTTCTCAAGCTCCACCCCCGGCACCTGCCGCTCGAATCGCTTGGCCTGCTCCTCCGGACTCACCAGACGCACCTCCCACTCGCTCAAATCTACCCCGTCCATTGGTTCCAGCTCCGCCTTTCCATCCCCAAGCTTCACCGCCGTCACCACGTGCACCGACTCCGGCAGCGGGATCTCCACCTCGTTCTCGCCCTCCGCAAACTCCCGCCCCACCTTCACCAGATCCCTCGGAAGAGCCCCCAGCCACTCCAGATACGCGCGCAGGATCGGCTTGTCCCAGTCGACCTTTTCCTCAATTTCCAGAACCTGGGCCGGCGTCAGGCTCAGCGAGCCCTTCTCCTGACTCCGCTCCGCCGTCGCCGCCCCACCCGTCAGCCGCGACAACTCCCGCTGCACCGGCCCGCCCGGCGACAAGCGCACGATCGCGAACACCAGCAGCGTAATCCCCAGCAGAGTCACTGGAATCAGCAGCAGGCGGCGGATAAAGTAGGCTTTCAAGCGGGTTTCTTCAGGATACTTTAGGATTTCTAAACCAACCCTCGGACCTTGCAAGCTCGCAACCCGCCGCACGCGAACGATTGTCACCGGGAAAAATCTGGGCATTCCGCCCGGGCCATGTTCCGAATGGGGAGATGTCCCTCCGCTTGCGATTCCGAAACGCCGCGCTTCTGGGCGCAGCTCTCGCCATCCTCTCGGCCACCACGAGCGCTGCCGGGGAATGGCGGGAATTCACCTCCATCGACGGCAGAACCCTGACCGCGAAGGTCGTCGCGGTCCGCGGAGATGTCGCCACCCTCGAACTCCGCAACGGCCGCCAGTATGCCCTCGAATTCGAGAAACTTTCCGAGGCCGATCGGGAATGGCTGTCGAACTGGGAGGAGGACGACATGTCCCCGACCGGAGAGCCCGACTCCGCGGACGGGGATTCCTCCCCCGAAGGACCGCTGCACAAGCGGCTCTACCCGCGGAACATGGAGGAGATCCGCGAAGGGCTCGACGAGATCCTGAAACGTCCCGTTCCCGACGGAATCGACAGCAGGGCCGGCGAAGCGATCAACCACCTCAACGCCTATCGGTTCCTCAGTGGAGTCTCGTCGGATGTCGTCGGCGATGCCGAGATGAACGAACAGGCCAAGCAAGCGGCCGAGGCCTGTGATCGACATGGCAGCCTGTCCCACGATCTCGGCCACTTCACCGACATCTGCAATCTTGACGGACAAGCCAACGTGACGAAGAGCGTCAGGGGCTACATCAATGACCCCGGAGAAAACAATCGCGAGGAACGCGGCCATCGCAGATGGTGCCTGAACCCGCCGATGGGCAAGGCCGGCTTCGGAGGCGGAACGAAGTTCTCCGCCATGGCTTGCATGGACGGATCAGGCGGAGGCCGGATGCGGGATTCGTGGGGCTACCCGGGGAAGGGCCTCTATCCGATCAGCTACCTCCACGGCGATGGCTGGTCGCTTTATCTGACCGAGGCCGCGCCGGAGAAATCCAAGCTCGAAATCGAGGTCTTCAAGCTCTTTGCCCGCCCGGAATCCCCTTTTACCTGGGCCGACAAGAACCCGGGCACCCCCATCGAGGTCGTCTACATCGGCACCTACGCCAACGCGATCAACTTCGAGCCCAGGATCTCCGGCAAGGGCATCTACTGGGTCCGGATTCGTGGCGGCGGCGTCCGCGAGCAGTATCTGGTCGAGCTTTTCTGAAGCAGTCCGCTCCGACGACGCCCCGAATTCCCGCGGAATCTCGGTCCCCCGATCATTTTTTCCTGCAAGTCCCGGCTTGGCGACGCTAACTCATTCGCAGTGATCCGCCTCGCCAGCCTCCTCGCCCTCATCCTGCCGCTCGTCGGCTGCCAGAAGGAGACCCTTGTCGAGAAGGCCAACCGCGACGGCATCTTCCTTTCCGGCAACGGCGCCGAGCCGAAGGCCCTCGACCCCCACCTCGTCACCGGCGTCCCGGAAAGCAAGATCATCACCGCGCTCTTCGAGGGTCTGGTGGCCGACCATCCCTCCGACGACGCGGCCGCTCCTCCCGGCGCGGCCGAGTCGTGGACGCACAACGAAGAACTCACCGAGTGGACCTTCAAGCTCCGTCCCGACGGCCGCTGGTCGGACGGCGCGCCGGTCACCGCCCGCGACTTCGTCTTCGCCTACCGGCGCATGCTCCAACCCCCTCCAACCCCGGCCGACAGGGCTCCACCAGCCGAACCCGGAAAAAGCAATTTCCTAGCAGTAACCCGGAAAAAGCAATTTCCTAGCAGTAATGTCTATCTCTCAACCTCTATCGCCGCTCGATTCAAGGAGTATGAACCTTGATGGAAAACAGCTAGGCTGCAAGGGTAGGGAATTCTTATCCTTGGGTCGTCGTTTACTTCGTCAGCAACGGTTCGCAGTATGAATCAAGTGCAAACATCTCTCGTGCCTCTGGTCTTTCTGGTCGGTGTAGTAAGAGGACACACCCGGTGTAGTAAGAGGACACACCTGTAGTAGGGATTATTCTTGCAGTCAGATTTTGTGATCGGTAAGGGTGGGTCATGGCCAAGGCGCGGTGGATTGCTCCGTGGAGCGAGTCGAAGCAGAAGCCGGCGGTGTATCACTTGATCTCCCGCGTGGTCGAGCGGCGGTTTGCCTTCGGAGCCGAGGAAAAAGAGAAGTTCCGCGCGCTGATGCGCATGACGGAGAACTTCACCGGCTGCCGGGTGCTTTCCTACTGCGTCATGTCCAATCACTTCCACATCCTGCTGGAAGTGCCGCCCAAGGCTGCGCTGGGGCTCT
>JAUIGT010000304.1 GCA_030432615.1 Verrucomicrobiia bacterium | reverse complement strand
CCCCTCCAATATCTCGACGCCATTCTCGTCCCGGACCGTGATACTCGATTCTCCGATCGGCTTGATGGAGAAAAACCCGGTCGCGCCGTCATACCCGGGAAACAGACCGGATACGAGTCCCTGCTTTTGGAACACCACGCCACTGAACTTCATGGGGACGCGGGCTCCCATCGATTCGTCGAAGAACACCCCTCGGACCAGTCCGTTGGCGGGTGCTGCATTCACCCTCAGACCGATCTCGTTCGTCTCGATGGACACGATCTTGTTCCGCCCGTCCCAGCGGAGCCCCTGGACGCCGGGATGGGTGACTCCCCCGTGCCCTATCGTCCACAGGGCATTGAATTCCGCGGCAGGGTCGAGTTCATAAAGCAACGGATGCCCCGGGAACGGTTGATCGAACCGGGAACCGATCAGCGGAAGCACCAATTCGTTTCCACCGAAAAAACCGCCGAAGAATTTTCGCCAGGTCAGTTCGCCGTCGAAGTCGCTGACTCCCGCGATATCGCGGAAGGCGATCACGCCCCCGAAAATTCCCCGCCCCTGCGCCGGACTGCCCGAAAAACTCTGAAACGCCCGCCATTCGTTGTCGGCGGTGACGTAGCCACCGATACTGGTCCGGACACCATCCGGCATCTGACCCATCGCATTCACCCGCCCGCGCGGCGAGACATTGACGAGAAAATAGCCGTCTCCCTTGGCGTCCTCGTAGCCGGGATCCACCGCGTCCGTTTTCACCAGGGCTGTGTAGCGACCGGCCATGGGCGCGGGACCACCGGCGCCGCCGTAGGCGGTGGGACGATCGATTTCGAAGGCGTAGTCCTGGCTGTTGTTCACATCGCGCAGCGTGCCCACCATCCGCAGTTCGCCCGCTCCGCCCGTGGTTCGCACCAGGCTCAGGTTCAATTCGAACGTGATTCCTCCCGATTCCACGAAGGCGGAGAGCGAACCGTTTTCCCCGATGGTCTGGCGGAAGGCGTAGCGTTGGCCACGGATGGTGAAAGTGCCCGAGAAGCTCCGGTTCCGCGCGAGGCGGATCGAGAAATTCCCCATCAACTCATCGGTGCTGGTCTTCAGCAACCCCCTATAACTGGCGGGGGATGAGGCGCGGTCAAAAGGCTCCCCGGAAACCGTCGGCGTATTCGCCGATCCGTTGGGTTGCTCGGATCGTTGAAAAAACGCGTTCAGCCGCTCCTCATCGTACTCGACCGCGCCGATCTCCGGTTGCAAGCCATAGGCTCGTTCCACCCCGCGTTGGTCGGTCGGCTTTTGAAACGCGAAATCTCCCTGGTCGATCGCGGGAGATCCAGGCAACGGCGGCATCGTCCTCACCGGCCCGCCGTAGTTCGCCAGAGGTGCCAACTGCGGGTCGTTGATCACCAGGTTGACACCGAGATCCTGGTCGATGTTGGCGTCGATCTCGGTGGTCTGCGCGTCGTTTCCACTGATGATGCTGTTCGCGATCGTGAGATCGCAATTGCCCGACTCTGCGATGCCTCCCCCGTCGCCCTCCTGTCCATTGGAACCGGATCCCGGCCGACCGGTTCGATTCCCGGCGATCGTGCAGTGACGCACATCGAGAGTCGTGCCGGATTGGGCAAAAATCCCGCCACCGTCACCGCCATCTCCGTCGAGAATTCCGCCCAAGGAAAACGCCCCGTCACCGGCGTCATTGTTCGTGATGGTCGAGTTCGAAAGGTAGAGTTTCCCCGACGAAGTGACCCCCAGTCCGCCCCCGTTTCCACCCCTGCCGGCAGCTAGTCCGATCCCCGTTGAATCAAAACCACCCCCGCAGAGATTGCCGGCGATGGTGGTGTGCGAAATCCGCGCCGTTCCCCCCGCCACGAACACACCTCCTCCGTCTCCGCCATTCCCACCTTGTGAAAAAGAGTGATCAGGAGCGCCGGAACCCGACTGATTGTCCTCGATGGTGCAGAACATCGTTTCCAACAAGCCGTTCGCCGCGACAAACACACCCCCACCGTCTCCGCCATTATTCACGCCTCCGTTTCCATACCCGGCCTTGCAATCGGAAATCCGCACTTCGTGCAATCCCAGGAATCCGTCGGTGAAAATGCCACCTCCCGACTCTGGGTCCGGCGCTTCGGCGTCGACAATCTCCAGGTGTTGCATCCACACTTGGGAGCCTGTCCCGAGAGTAAAAGCCCGGTGCTCCGAGTTTCCCGAAATTACCATCGGTTTTGGCAACCGCTCCACGTCCTTGTTGCTTCCTCGCTTCAGAGAGGTCCCGAGGATCATCACGAGGCCCGGGCTCGTGATTTGGAGAGGCCCGCTGGTCAGGGTGATGGTTTCACCGCTGAGCTTGCGAGAGAAAACCACCACGTAACCGTCGAGAAACGGAGAGGCATTTATTTCCTCAATGGCGGCCCGCAGCGAACCCGGCCCGGTGTCGTCGGCATTCGTCACCTCGAGAACGACACCGAAAGTCCGGAGAATCTCCCGGGACCAATGGAGAGGTTCGATCTCGACCGCGCCGAGTTCGGCGCCCAGCCCCCGCACCCTGTTCCCCTGATCGACTCCCACCGCGAACTCGTCGTCGGCCATCCCGATGACCAGATTGCTCGACCGGGTCGGCGGCATCGTTTTGGTCAAATCACCGTAGTAGTCCAAGTCACCAAGAAAGGCGTTCCCGCTCAACAAATTCTCTCCCTCGTAGGTTCCAATGGGTAGGCTGTTCGGCCCCGGAGGACCATCGAGCTGTTTCGGCGTGGAATTGTCGGTGACGATGCAGTTGGTCAGAACCATCTGACCGGGAACGCCGACCCGATTGTGAATCGCCCCGCCGTTCGCGCCCGTATTCTTCGCGACGGTGCAATGGGTGAGCCGCACCAGGCTGGAATCCTCGAAGTAGATCGCCGCCCCTTCGTCGGCCGAGTTTCCTGACAGGGTGCAGTTTTCCAGAGAGACCGAGGATTGATCCCCGAGCCAGATACCACCGCCCGGAGCCGAGTTCAGTGCCGTGTTTCCCTCGAACGTGGTTTGCGCGATCTGTCCACTCGACATCTCCGACATCGCGATGGCGCCTCCGGGACTCTGCGAGGAATTCCCCGTGAAAGTCGTCTCGTGGATGGAAAAGTACGCTCCCTTCAAACAGCAGAGCGCACCCGAATTCGAGGTCGTGTCGGCGATCACTGATCGCTCCATGAAGAGTCCACCCCCATCGAGCAGAATCGCCTGTCCATTCGCGAATCCGGACGTGCTACCGCGAATCGTCACTCCCGCGATCGTCAATTCCGAGCCGCCGTCGGCATCGGTCGTATGAAACGCCCGCTCATCCAACGCGCTCGCATCGATGATGGTCTCGTTCGGGTGCCCCTCGGCATAGATGGTGAACGAACCGCCCGCCTGGGTTCCCGGGATGTCGAGATCTCCCGTCGCGTTCCCATCCTCGCCGGACCCGGTGATCGTCAAGCGGTAGGTTCCCTTGCGCAGTTCGATGATCTCATCGACATCCGGCGTGGCCGCGGCATCTCGGATCGCCTCGCGCAACGAAACACCCGCCCCCATACTCGAAACAGGGTTCAATTCGTCCCGAAAAGTGGTGACCCGAATCACCTCCACAACGGTTGGCGCTGCGGAAAGACTGGACGAGAGAACTGCGAGACAGAGGCCGAGAAGTGAAGAACGAAGGAGCAGATTCATGGCGCGATCAAATCGGATATAGCTCCGACGTTACCTCTTTTTCCCTCTTCGCCCTGGCATCCCGGTCATTTTAGGCCGGATGGCCTATATCTTTTTTCCGATCAACTTCGCATCTTCGACCCAGTCATTTCGGGAGGGCACCCTGAAGCCCCACCGATCGCAGGATCAACCGTCTCGACTTGGACGAGGCACTGCTTCATCCTCCCTTCTCCCCATTCTATTTGTCCTCCTCCGAGCCAATGCCAAGAAAATCGCACCCGGACATCCCCGAAAAGCTTCTCCTCGATCTCCACGGCGCCTGTGACGGCACCCAGTTGTGGAAGGCCTGCCGAAAACTCCTCGAACGTTGCTTTGCCCATCATTTCGTCGCCATCGGTTTCAGTTTTCGCGGTGATGAACCAATGACCATCAAGCGCGGAAAGCCGGCCCCGGACCGATCGCCGGAATGGTGGGCGCGCAACATGGCCGAACACCCGCTGATGGACATTCTCATTCGGAAGCCCTACCCCACCATCATCCGCATCACCGACCAGATTCCGCCGGACGAAATCCGCGTCCATCCCTACTACAAGGAATTCATCGAACCGGAGGGCTGGTTCTACTCCGTCGGAGTCTTTCCCCGCGATGGCGACCGACTCATGGGATTGCTCACGGTCAACCGACGCGAGGACCAGGGCGATTTCACCGAGGAAGAGATGGACCGATTCGAGCGGCTCTATCCGCATTTCAGGACCGCCTTCCGGCGCGTATCCGAGATCCAGAACGACTACGCCAGCCGATTCAGCATGGCGACCATGTTGTCCAGGATCCCTCTCGCCGTCGCCATCGTCAGTCATGTCGGAGAGATCAACTTCATCAACGATGCCGCCCGACGCGCCTGCATGGAGTGGGAGAAAACCGGCGACCTGGAGAATCCGGCGAGCCCCTACAAACTCTCCTCCGCCGCCCTACCCGATGTCGTGTGCCGAAGATGCCTCGAACTCGCCGAGGAAGCCGAGGGACTTTCCATGCTCAACCTGCCCGCGTCCCTCGAAACGCACACGGTCGAGAGCGAACAAAATCCCGCCTGTTTCGCGGTCATCGAATATCTCACCGCCCGCCACGAACCGTTTTCGAAGGCGGTTTTCCTGGTCCGCTTTGAAAGCTCCACCATCGAACCCGGGAATCGCTCCACCGAAATCTTCAATCGCTACTGCAGTCTCACCACGGCGGAGAAGATGGCGACGGAAAAGGCGCTCGAAGGCCTCACCAATCGAGAGATTGCCGAGAAACTGGGTAAGAGCACTTCGACGGTGAAGAACCAACTCGAATCGGTCTACCGGAAGATGAACGTTCGCAACCGTCGCGAACTTATCTCGCTGGCACCCGAACTACAATTGGCCATTCAGCAGATCGACGAGAGCGGGTTGGGGGTGTGAACGGCCTAGCCTCGAAAGCCGCGTCCTTTCCCGACCTGGACACGGCGCCGGCTCATGGGAAGTGAATGCAGAAAGAGGCCCTTATTTCAGGCGCCCGTCGATCGATTGGAAGAGCGGCTCGACGCGTTGCCGCTGGACCGCGACGATGTGCTCGACGTCCTCGTTCAGCAGGTAACCTTCCTTCACGTAACTCAGGCATTTCGCTTCCAGTTTCCCGAGATAGGAGTCGAGATCATCGTAGCGTTCCTCGACCGAAAGGCGGGGATCACCGCTTTTCTCGCGCTCGGATCTGGTGAGCGGAAAGGGCAGGTAGGAACCACTGAGGCTGGCCAACTGGGCGGGCGCGCCGTCGGCGGCCTTCCGCAACCGCCAGCTGGTGTAGGTGGCCACCGGTACCGCGACCTCGGGCGGGCGCAGGCAACCGACGTCGATCCCGTCGGTATCGGAGCGCGGCACCAGGACCCGGTAGTCGCCGCGCGGCAGCGGCGGCTGACGGTCGGCGATGCGCTCGCTCTCCCAGCGCGGTCCGAAATCGAGGTAGGACGGTTGCTGGATAACGCCCGGATACTCGACGCCCGGGATCTCGGGAAATCCTGTTCCGAGCCGCGTCCAGGGAACCAGGGCGCCATCCGCGATCGTCGGAAACACGCTGGCCGGCGGCTCGGCACCCGTGGCGGCCCACCGGTCCAGGGCCAGCAACAGGGCGCGGAGGAAAGGCTTGTAGTTCCCGGGATTCGCCGGCGCCTGGGCGCCGCCGTCGCTGGGGGGAAAACCGCTGGGACCATGCTGGGTACCGCCGAAGAAGTAGACACGCACCTTCTCCGGAATCTCGGTGTCGCGCTCGCCCAGGGGATCGGTCAACACCAGCGACCCGCTCCGATTCCAGAACTCGGAACTGGACTGGGTGTGGAAGACCAGCGGCACGGTGCCGCTCTCCGAAGTCCGACGCAGGATGCCTTCCGTCTTTCCGGAAAGCGGATCGACCTGGGTCCCGTAGGCAAAGGGAAAACGGTCCGGCGGGTAGTCGTGGTGATCGTGCTGCCCGGCATGGCGGGTCGGCTGGGCGAAGCGATGGTTGAAGGAGCCCATCCCCGAGCCGGACACGTGGGGAATCACGCCATCGAATACCTGCCTCCCCTGCTCGTCGGCGTTGAAGCCGGAATAGACGAACTCGCGGAGGAATCGTCCGCTCTGGGAGACCCCGAATCCGTGCGCCCGCGCGATCGGCGGCAGCGGGTTGCCTTCTCCCTCACCGTGGCGCAGGGCCGTCACCAGGTCGCAGACCGCGGAAAACCCGCAGCCCATCACGACCGGATCTTTTGCCTCGTAGATGAGCTCGTAGATCCAGCCTTTCTTCAGGCCGCCGGGCATCTCGAGTTCGATCTTCGGCAACTGAAACGGAAAGTCGCTCTCCACCTCCGTCACGATGAGCTTCCACTGGTCCCGCGGAATTGGCACGCGCGGGTGTCCGGGCAAAAGCCGATGAGTGAGCGTCGCCGTTTCCAGCCCCTTTTCGGTGGGCCGATAGGAACCGTGGTTGGCCCAGTTGATGACCGTCCTGGTGGTGTCCGAACCGGGCACGATCTCGCAGCGGACCGGCCCCGTGATCGGTTCCCCGGATTCGCTGGCGGGTGGCGGGAAGAGCCGCAGGCGGTCTCCACCGGGCAACAGTTCGCCGTCCCACCCGCTCCACACCACGGTGAAGCCGTGGCGCAAAAGGAAGCCGTTGCCGGCCTGCTCGCGGGTGCGCGGATCGTTGGAACCCGGTCCCTCGTTGAAATAGCCGAGCGCCAGCTTGTTGCCGCGATTGTTGACGTCGTAGAGCAGCGCGCCGTTCCCCTTTTCCGGATCGGCGGGTGCCAGGAAGAAGAAGTCAGCCGAGAACTCGACCTTTCCCGCTTCGTTGCGGGGAGCGAGGTCGAGATCGACGACTTCCCGGTTGGCGGCTGCCGTCGGATCGACCGCGTAGAAAACCCGACCGGCGATCCGCTCGTAGGCGCCGGTTTCCCCGAAGGTCGCGCCCCCAGCGAAGGGCTCACGCGAGACGACCTCGAAGCGGGTGACCTCGGCGGAGAGCGGGGTGGCGCAACAGGTGAAGAGGAAGAAGGTGGAGAGAAGGCGTCGCATTCGAAGAAGCGGGAATAGATCGGACCTCCCCCACCGAGGCGCCGCCCAGTCCGCCCGTCCAACGCACGTTCGCGCCAAATAGACGCGAGTTGGTCCGATCATCGAACCGGACGGCGGCGGACGCCACGGCCGTTGAGACTCCCCTACTTTTTCTGCGGCTTCTTCTTCCCGCTTCCGATGAACTCGTCCCGGCTCACGAAGCCGTCGCCGTTCTTGTCGAGCTTGAGAAAGCGCTCCTTGGCAGCTGTTTCATCCCCGCCCTGGCCGGCGAGATACTGGGCCTCGGTCAGCTTCGGCTTTCCGGGATAGAGCCGGTCGTAGCGCTGGTCGCGCGGCTCGTTCGGGTCGTAGCGCTTGCTGCCCCCGACCGTCTTTCGCACCGGCTTGCGCGACTTCGGTCCCGGG
>JAUIGT010000303.1 GCA_030432615.1 Verrucomicrobiia bacterium | reverse complement strand
GAAATTCGCCTACCGACTGGCGAGGAATCCCGTCGTGCTCTTCATCATCGCCCCGCTGTTCCTCTTCCTGGTTCGACAGCGATTTTCCTCGAAAGGCGCCAAGCCGAGAGAGAAGGGCTCGGTATGGGTCATGAATGTCGCCATCCTCGGGTTGGTCGCCTGCCTGGTCGCGATCTTCGGATTCCTTCCCTGGTTGGTCATTCAGCTCGTGGCGCTCTCGGTGGCGGGAGCGGGCGGCGTCTGGCTTTTCTATGTCCAGCACCAGTTCGAGGATGTCTACTGGGAGAGAGGCGAGAATTGGGACTACACCGCCGCCGCTCTCCAGGGGAGTTCCTTCTACCAGTTGCCGAAGGTGTTGCAGTGGTTCTCGGGGAACATCGGATTTCACCACATCCATCACCTCAGCCCCAGAATTCCGAACTACAACCTGGAGCGATGCCATCGCTCCGACCCGATGTTTTCCGAGGTCGAGCCCATGACGTTCGCGGGCAGCCTGAAGGCGCTGAAGTTTCGTCTCTGGGACGAGGAATCCGGGAAGCTGATCGGTTTTCGCCACCTCAGGAAAACCCCGCCGGGAGATCGGGAAGAGCAAGGAGCCGGTGATCGTCCCGAGGGCGAGCCGAAGTCGACCCGCGAAGCCGGTTCCGGGGATTCCTAGGAGGTGAGGACCCTGCCTCCCCTCGGGCGAGCGGTCATCCCAAGGGGACGGGATCGTGCTCGTCGTCGGGCCGAGACTCCTCCGGAAGTTCTCCGTTGGGTAGCTGGAAGACGGACGCCACCGCGTCGAAGGCGGCTTCCTCGTCATCGCCGGAAACCTCGATATCGACCACGGCGCCAAGGGTGGCGCAGAGCATGAGGATGCTGAAGATGCTGCCGGCATCGGCGACCTGCTCCTTGACCTTCAAGGTGATCGAGGAACGGAACTTCTGGGCACGGGTCACCAGGTCGGCGGCGACACGAAGATGGAGACCTTCCTTCCAGGGAACGGATACGCGGGCACGTTTCATGCCTCAACTTCGCTCAACCAGGCGCCGATTTCCCTGGCCTCTTCGCGTTGTGCTCTACAGAGACAAGATCCGGAACGGGTGCCGCTTGGGCTTTCACCCGTGCAGGCTTGGAAAGCGGACGCGGCTACTCCCTACTCCCGCTTCTCGGCCTGGAGGTAGGCGAGGAGGTCGAGGACCTGTTCCTTGGTGAGGAGGTTGATCAGGCCGGGCGGCATGGGAGAGACGTTCGGGCCGGCCGGGTTTCGATAGAGATCGGCGATGACGCGGGACGGGTGGATGATCGACTCCAGCATCGCCCGGGGATCGAAACGCCCGCCGACGCCGCTGAGGTCGGGGCCGAGGACGGCCTGGGCGGTCGCGGGATCGCCGGCCATGCGATGACAGGCGGCGCAGGCGGCGGCGTGGTAGGCGCGCTTGCCGGATTCCAGATCGCGGTCGGCGAGCGATCGGGAAAGTTCGGTGGAGAAATCCTCGAGCGTCCAGTTCTCCACGAATTTCGCGGGATCGAGCACGACCTCCGGTTGCGGAACCTCCGGCGTGGCCGGTTCGAGGAGGTCGGCCAGGGTCTTGCGTTCGGCCTCGGTGAGCGCGGCGATGGCCTCCTTTCGCAGGTCCTGCCCGGTACGGATCCACCAGCGTCCGCCCGGCCAGGTGTCGAATCGACGCAGGGCCTCGAGGTAGCGGCGGCGCTGGTCGGTGCTCCAGCCATCCTCGACGTAGCGCAGGAAGACGAGGTAATGGGACCAGTCGCGCGTGTCCTCGGAGGCTTCGAGAAGGGCGAGGGTGCGATCAATGACTCGCGGGGCACGGAGATACACGAGCAGTTCGCAGAGTTCATGGTTCACCGGCATCGAATCGGCCGGGTAGAGCGGATCGAGGGCGGCGGTGACGAGCGCGCGATCGGATTTCGAGGGTTCCCCATGACGAATGAAGCTGAGCTGAATGGCGCGCAGGAGAGTCAGGAGGGTTGAGTCCTCGACCTGACCCTCCTTGATGGCGGCGCAGGCGGCTTCCAGGAGTGCCGGCTGGCGCTTCGCCTTGCTGACCCGGGCGAAGGCGAGAAGACCGGTCGGGGATCGACGTTCGAGCACGGCGTCCCGCCACTCGGTCACGGGTTGGTTTTCCAGGGCCACCCGGGCGGCGAAGCGAAGGAAACGATCGGGATGATCGAGGTGCTCGAGCGCGAGCCGCGTGCCCGTTTCCCCGGTCTTCGTGTGCCACTGTTCGAGTTGATGACGGAGTCGGCGCAGTTTCTCGGCGTCGGGATCGGGCTCTGGAGCGTCCCATTTCGGAGCCTCGATCTCGCCGGTCCAGCGGACGCGGTAGAGCGCCGACTGGGTGCGGCGTCCGCCGGTGATGAACCAGAGTGCGCCGTCGTGAAAGGCGAAGTCGGTGAGATTGAGCGGCCGACCGGAGAGGAAGGTCTCCCTTTCCCCGGAATAGCTGGCGCCGTCGGGAGTGAGATGGATGGCGAGGAGGCGGCCGTAGGACCAGTCGGCGATGAAGAAGGCCTCGCGCCATTTCTCGGGAAAGTCGGACTCGTAGGCGAAGCCGACGCCGGTGGGCGAGCCGAGCCCGATGTCGCTGGCGGCGGGCAGCGAATCGGGATACCAGGCCGGCCATTTCCCGGTGCCACGACGCCAGCCGTATTCGCCGCCGCTGACGATGTGGAGCACGCGGGTCGGCTTGTACCAGGCGAGGCCGGCGTCCCACTCGCTGTCGGCATCGTAGACGAACATCTCGCCGTCGCGGTTGAAATCCAGGTCGAGGGCGTTGCGGAGCCCGCCGCAGAGTCGCTCGAATTTCGAGCCGTCCTTGTCGGTGCGCAGCACGTAGCCCGCGGGGGCGGGCAGGCGATTCCAGCTGTCGTCCCAGGGATTCGGAATGAGTTGGTCCTCGCCCCAGTTCCGGAACGGCGAGTCGGGTGCCTCGTCCTTTTCATCAAGCCAGGGGTCGTTGCCGTGGACCAGGTAGATCATGCCGTCGGGACCGAGCCGAAGGTGGTTGCGGCCGTGGCCGACGCCGCCGCCGGTGGCGAGGAGGAGTTTCACCTCGTCGAACCGGTCGTCGCCGTCGGTGTCGCGAAGGCGGTAGAATCCCTTGGAATCGTTGGCGTTCGCGTAGAGCGCGCCGTGGGCCCAGAGCAGTCCCCGGCATTCCTCGAGGGTTTCCTCGACCACGGTGGCGTCGATGACTTCGGCTCCATTGTCACTGAAAGTAAGCCGCAGGATGCCCTTCTGCTCCATCCCGAGGTAGACCCGTCCGCGATCGTCGAAACACATGCCGACCCAGGAATCCTCGTCGGAACCGGCGGCGCGGATGAGATCGATGGCGAAGCCCTCCGGCGCCTGGATGGTGGTCGGCGGCGTCACCGTCGAGGGATCACCGGGCTTGGCCATCTTCCAGCTGTCGTAGGCTTCGATGCGCGGGACCGGAGTGATGGTAGTCGTCGCCGGCTGATCCTCCGCGAGCGCGGAGTCGGCGGCGAATGCGGACAAGAGACAAAGCGTGATCGCGGGAGAGACCGGAAACTTCATGTTCCGATAGGCTAGCAGGGCGAGCCTTTTCCGATCACCATGAAAACACGATTTTTTGCGCCAGTTCTGTTCGTCCTCGTTCTCGCCGTCGGAATCTTCGGCCTGGTGCTTCCCGAGCGGGCCGCGGAGGAAGAAAAAGCCTACCCCTGGAAGGCCGCCGTGGCCCGGGCCGACATCACCCCGGAGCCGGGGATCTGGATGGCAGGCTACGCGGCGCGAAAAGGGCCGGCGGAGAAAGTGCTTCAACCCATCCACGCCAAGGCGCTGGCGATCGAGGATTCCGAGGGAGGTCGTTTCGTATTCCTGACCTTCGACCTCATCGGGATTCCACGGCCGTTTCGCGATGCCGTGGAGAAGCTGGCGGGTGAGAAATACGGTCTCGATCCCGAAGCCGTTCTCCTCAACGCCTCCCACACCCACAGCGGTCCCATGATCCGGCTCTACCAGCCACCGAAGGGCGGGGGAGAGGAACGGGCGCCGTATGCCAACGTGCCCGACGAGGAGCAGGAACTCCGGGTGCGGCAGACGCGCGAATTCAACGCGAAGCTGCTGGAGAGCGTGGACAGCCTGTTGGCGGAAGCCCTGGAAAATCTCGAGCCCGCAACCCTGGCCTGGTCGCACGCGAAATGCGGGTTCGCCATGAATCGCCGGACACCGGCCGGTCCCGGAGTCTGGAAGAATTCACCCAATCCCGACGCGCCGGTGGACCACGAAGTTCCGGTTCTCCAGGTGCGGGCCGCGGACGAGGCGAAGACCTTGAAGGCGGTGATGTTCGGCTACGCCTGTCACGCCACGGTCCTCTCGCTCATGGAGATCAGTGGGGACTGGCCGGGCTACGCGCAGCGCTACTTCGAGGAAGAACATCCGGAAACCGTCGCGCTGTTCCTGAACGGTTGTTCCGGTGACCAGAATCCCTATCCCCGGCGACTCCTGCACTACGCCGAGCGGCATGGCCGCAACATGGCGACCTCGATCGAGGCCGCCCTGGAAACCCCGGCGAAATCACTCGCGGGCCCGATTCGCTCCGCGCTGGAATGGCCGGCGATTCCCTACCAGGAACCGCCGACGCGAGCGGAACTGGAAGAGAAGGCGAAGTCGAAGGATCGTTACGACGCCCGCCACGGGCAGTTCCTGCTCGATGTGCTCGACACCGCCGGCGGTTTCCCGGAGAGCTATCCGGTGCCGGTGCAGGTGGTGAAATTCGGGAACGATCTCACCATGGCCGCGATCGGCGGCGAGGTGGTGGTCGATTACTCCTTGCGGCTGAAACGGGAACTCGGGGAGATCACCAATGGTGCGCCGGTCTGGGTGGCGGGCTACTCCAACGACGTCATGACCTACATTCCCAGCCGGCGGGTGCTGGAGGAGGGCGGCTACGAGGGCGGCGGCGCCATGCGCTATGTGCGATCGACGGTGCATCCGGCCCCGTGGGATTCCAGCATCGAGGAAAGGCTCGTGGGCGCGGTGAAGGAACTGGAGGCGGGATTGAGATAGCGAGCTTCGGAGGAACTCGGTAGGCGTCCCGGCGGTGCGTTGCCGCCGGGCGGAGAGTTCGGGGTTCGAAGAGGGATTCCCGGTCTTCCCATCCCCGCCATCGTGGGGCATGGGTAGGCATGATTCTCCAATTCGGTGCCGGCAATTTCCTTCGCGCGTTCGTCGATCTCTTCGTGGCGCAGCTGAATCGCGATCCCGCCACCGCCGTCGGCCCCGTCGTCGTCGTCCAGTCCACCGGGCGGGAGCGGGCCGAGGCGATCAATCGCGCCGGTGGTCGCTATCACGTGGCCATTCGCGGCTATGGGGATGGCCGGGTGATTGATGAAGTGGAAATGGTGGATTCGATCCGCGTCGCTCTGCACGCCGGATCGCAATGGTCCGAGCTCCTCGAGATCGCCCGCGATCCGGCTCTGTCGATGATCGTTTCCAACACCACCGAGGCCGGCCTGGCGTTGGATTCCGCGGATGAGAAGCGCGAGGGCGTGCCGGTTTCCTTTCCCGCGAAGCTCCTCGCCGTGCTCCTGGCGCGGTTCGGAGCCGGGTTGCCGGGGCCGTGGATCGTTCCCTGCGAACTGGTCGAGAACAATGCCGCGGTGCTTCGCGATCTCGTACTCGAACAGGCGAAGCGCTGGGAGGTGGATTCGAGCGCACTCAACTGGCTGAAGGCCGATTGTCGGTGGGTGAACACACTCGTCGATCGCATCGTGCCCGGACCACCGGAGGAGCATCCGCTGCTCGCCGAAGATCCGCTCCTGTTGAGCGCGGAGCCGTTCGCGTTCTGGGCGATCGAACTCGACGCCGGAGCCGCCGGCGAGTTTCCTCTCCGAACACATCCCGCCATCTCCATCGCGCCGGACATCGCACCCTTTGCGCTGCGAAAGGTTCGCATCCTGAACGGAGCGCACTCCGCCATGGTCTGCCGGGCGGAAGCCACGGGGGTGAAGTCGGTCCGGGAATTCCTGGAGGATCCGGAACTCGGTCGCTGGCTGGGGGGCCTGCTTTTCGAGGAAATCGTTCCGGTTCTCGAGGGGCGTTGTGACGCCCCGGACGGATTTGCCCGCGAAGCGCTGGACCGTTTTCGCAATCCCTTCCTCGACCACCGGCTCAGCGCCATTGCCTTGAACCACGAGGCCAAGGTGGCGGTGAGGCTTCGGCCAACCCTGGCGGAGTATCGGGAGCGATTCGGTCACGACCCGAGACGGTTGATCGAGCTCCTGGAATGACGGCGAGGTGGACGAAGGTCGGGAACAAGGTGTGGAAAACAACAAAGGTAGGAAAGGGGTGGGTTGCGGGAAGGAAATTCACGCTCGTCTTTTCCGCGCTGCGAGGTTCTGATGGCCCGGTCCCATGCAAATCCTTCGCACGCTGCTCACCCTTGCCGCGTTCTTCGTCGCTGCCTCGACGCGGGCGTTCGCCGCCGAACCGGTGATCATTCTCGACCTTCCTGCCTCCGGAGCCGACCCCGAGGCCATCGACTACGAGAGCTTGCCGACGCTACCCGGTGAACTCGGCGTCGTTTGTCCCTACAGCGAAGAATGGCAGTTTCAACTCCACAACTATCTCGCCCACTGGAACGGAAGATTCTGGTGCTCCTGGAGCAACGGGCCGGAGGTCGAGGACAGGCCCGGCCAGGAGATCTGGTTCGCCACCAGCGAGGACGGCCTCCGCTGGAGCGAGCCGAAGTCGGTGACCGGTCCGCCGGAGCCGGGCTATGCCTACATCGCCCGGGGGCTCTGGGAGCGGGAGGGGGAGCTGCTGGTGCTCGCCGCTCATTTCAAGGGGAAGGGGGCTTTCGGGGTCGACAAGGAGCTGGTCCTCCAGGCCTGGGCCTGGGACGAGAAGTCGGGGAAGTGGACGTTTCGCGGGAACCTCTTCGACGACGCCATCAACAACTTCGCGCCCCAGCGCTTGCCGGGTTCCGGTGACTGGATCCTGACCCGGCGCGATTCCCGCTTCAACGTCTCGGTCCTCGTGGGGGGAGTGAAATCGTTGAGCGACTGGACTTCCCATCCCGTGGTCGGCGTGCGCGACGTCGAGGGGTTCCGCCCCGACGAGCCGATCTTCTGGCCGCAGGGTGGCGGGGGAACGCTCTTCGCCCTTTGCCGGGACAATGCCGGGTCGCAGCGTCTCTTTCACTCTACGTCAACCGATGAAGGAAAGACCTGGGGCATGCCGGTGATGACCAATTTCCCCAATTCGACCAGCAAGCTGTATTCGATGCGGACGAGCCGCGGCTACCGGGTGCTGGTTTCGAACGCCAACCCGAAGCTCGCTCGGCGCGAACTGCACCTCTCGGTGAGCGAGGATGGGAAGGTGTTCACGAGGATGGCCCGCCTCGACATTCCCGCGCCGGAGAGGACGCCGAACCAGGAAAAGATCTGGCTCAAGTTCCGCAAGGGGATCGCGAGCCTGCAGTATCCGCATGTCATCGAACACGAGGGAAGCCTCTACATCGCCTTCTCGCGGTTCAAGTGGCAGACGGAGGTCTTCCGGGTGGCGCTCGATGACATCAACGCCTTGCGGCGGTGAAGAGAAGAGGAAGGCGGCGCCCGGATCCTAGTCCGCTTTCGACGCCA
>JAUIGT010000302.1 GCA_030432615.1 Verrucomicrobiia bacterium | reverse complement strand
GAACTCCTCGCCCCACGCCCCATGCCCCAAGCGCTGCGACCCTGGTTCCTCGCCACCCGCCCCAAGACCCTGCCGGCGGCGATCGTGCCGGTTTGGGTGGGGAGCTTGCCGGCCGCGTTCGGTTGGACCGGTTCCGAGGGATTCGGGGGCGGGCTTTTCTGGGCGACGCTGGCGAGTTGCCTCTGCATCCAGATCGCCACGAACCTGTTCAACGACGCCATCGATTCCCACAAGGGTGCCGACACCGAGAAGAGACTCGGGCCGAAACGGGTGACCGCAACCGGGATGCTCGCGGCACGGACGGTGATGGTGGGCGCGTTCGGCTTCTGCCTGCTGGCGGCGGTGATCGCGATTCCGCTGATCCAGGCGCGCGACTGGCCCATCGTCGCAATCGGCGGCGTCTCGCTGTTGATGGCCTTCGCCTACACCGGCGGTCCCTTTCCGCTGGCCTACCGGGGAATGGGGGAACTGTTCGTGATCCTCTTCTTCGGGTTCGTGGCCGTGTTCGGTTCGTGGTTCGTCCAGTCGGGCGAGGGACCGGGAATCCTGCAGTGGATCACGGGCCTGCAGGTCGGTCTCTATTCCTCGGCCCTGATCGCGATCAACAACCTGCGCGACGTGGACGAGGACCGGCAGTCGAACAAGCGCACCCTGGCGGTCCGGTTCGGGAAAAACTTCGCCCGTTTCGAGATCGCGCTTTTCTGCCTCGGACCGGTCGTCCTTTCGTTGGCCGGGGCTTTCCTCCTCTTTCCCTGGTTCGCGCTCGCGGCGCTGACCCTGCCGCTGGGGCTGGCGATTTCGGCGAAGGTGAAACGCACCGAGCCGAGCGCCGTCTACAATCGTTTTCTGGCGATGTCGGCCGGTCAACTGGTCGGTTACGCCATCCTGCTCTCGATCGCCTTCGCCCTGCATCATGGCTGACACCCGTCTCTGGTTCTGGCGCTACACGCTGCGGGCGAAGGGCGCGCTCAATGCGCGTTCCGCGGCGGTGGAATTCGAAGGCGCGCTGGTTCGCGACTTCGGTGGCGGTGTCGGTTGCGTCCATCCCTGCCCGAGCCTGGGCGATCGAACGCTCGACGAGCAGCTGGCGGCGATCGCCTCCGGGAGGCCCACCGCGCTGGGCGAGCAGGCGCTTCTCTGCGCGGAAGCCGATGGCTTGGCGCGGCGCCAGGGACGGAATCTCTTCGCGCCGCTCTCGATTCCTCCGAGCCACTGGACGGCGGGATCGGATGTCGACCACGACGATCCCGTTTCGGTGGCGGGCGAGGGATTCCGTTCGGTGAAGTTCAAGGGGAGCGAGAACACGCGGGCGCTCGTCGGCCGCATTGAACGCTGGAAAGGCGAAGCTCCCGATCTCCGGTTTCGGATCGATTTCAACGAGACCTTGAGCGAGGACGGCGTTCGCGAGTTCTGGCTCTCGCTCGATGACGCGGCCCGCGCCGCGATCGATTTCGTGGAAGATCCGTGCCCGTGGAATCCGGAAGCCTGGCACCGCCTGCGAGAGGACCTGGGCCTGCCGCTCGCCGCGGATCGCGATGTCCTCCAACGGGCGGCGGAAGCCGACTGGCTGGTGGTGAAGCCCGCGGTGATCAATGCCGTCGAGCCGGGCGAGCTGGCCTACCGATCCGGGCAGCGGTTGGTCTTCACCAGCTACCTGGACCACCCCATCGGCCAACTCTACGCGGCCTGGCGGGCGGCGGAATGCGCGGCCATCTTCGGACCGCAACTGGGCGACTGCGGACTGCTGACTCACTCCCTGTTCGAACCCGATCCCTTCCTGGAAGAATTGAAGAACGACGGCCCCGTCCTGGTTCCGCCTCCGGGAACCGGACTCGGGTTCGATGAACTGCTCGATGCCCTGCCGTGGAAACCACTGACCTGAGCAGCCCAGCCTACTGGGAAGACGAGACCCCCGATCTCCGAGGCAACCCTGTCGGGTCCGGGATTCAACAGGGTTTGGTCGAATTCGTGGCCGCCGAGCCGCGCCTGCGTGGGCACGTGTTAATGGCGACCTCGGGTTCCGAAGGGGAACCGAAGTGGATCGCGTTGTCGAAGCGAGCGCTGCGGGCTTCGGCCGAGTCGGTCAACGCCCATCTCGAAACGACTCCGGAGGATCGCTGGCTCTGCGCGCTGCCGACCTTCCACGTCGGGGGCTTCGGAGTCCATGCGCGGGCTTTTGTCGGCCGAAGTCCGGTGATGACCTTCGAGGGGCGATGGCGCGACCGGGCTTCTGAATTCGTTTCCTGCTGCGAACGGAATCGGATCAGCCTGACCACGCTGACGCCGACCCAGGTTCACGACTTGGTGGTGGGGGGATTTCCCGCTCCGGCTTCCATGCGCGTCGTGGTCGTGGGAGGTGGGCGGCTGGACCCGGAGATCGGGGCCGCGGCGAGAGAGCTGGGCTGGCCGGTGCTGGCGAGTTTCGGAATGACGGAGACGGCGTCGCAGGTGGCGACGGAAACGCTTTCGGCGCTGGGCGAACCGTTCTCGGGCGAATGGCTGCCGGTGTTGCCCGCCTGGGAGGCAAGCACGGGGGAGGGGGGATGCCTTCGATTGCGAGGGAAGGCCTTGTTCTCCGGAACGGTGCGGAGGACGACACGCGGAGTTTGGTTTTTCGAGCCGCTCTCTCGCGATGAGGACGGCTGGTTCGTGACCCGGGACCGGGTGGAGATTCGCCAGGAGCGGAACGGGCGCTCCGCGTTGCGGTTCCTCGGCCGCCTCGACGACCGGGTCAAGAAGCTGGGAGAACTGGTCTCGATCGATGCCTTGCGGGAACGATTGGATGGGATCCTCGGTCAGCACCGAAACCGGGTCGCATTCCTGGCCCTGCCCGACGAGCGGATGGAGCATCGTTTCGTGGTGGTTGTCGAGACGAGCGAGGAGTCGTCGGTCGAGATCGAGGAAGCGGTGAAGAGATTCAACCGGGAGGCGCTTCCCTTCGAGCGAATCGACGAGGTGTGCCGGATCGAGCGATTGCCGCGTTCCGCGCTGGGCAAGGTGGTCTGGGGGGAATTGCGGCAGCGGCTTTCCGGATAGCGCGATTCCGCCGACGGCTGGTTTTGACGGTTAGCGTCGGATTTCCTAGGCTCAGGTTTGCCATGAAAAAACACCTGCTTGTGTTGTCGGTCGTCGCGGTCTCCACGGCAGCGATGATCTCCGTTTCGGCCCGCACCTGGACGCGCGCGTCCGACGGGGCCACGATCGAGGGCGAGTTCGTCCGCATGAAGGACGCGAACACCGTCTACATCGCCCGTGAGGGCGGCGCCACCGTCGAGGTGCCGCTCTCGATGCTCTCGAAGGACGACCAGGATTTCATCAAGACGAAGATGGTCTCGGTGGACTCTTCGGAAGTCATCAAGAAGGAAGCGCCCAAGGGAGAGACCGAGATTACCCTGTCGGGAGTGCATCTCTGCTGTGGCGGCTGCAAGAGCAGTGTCGAGGATGCCGTGGAGGGAATCGGTGATCTCGATCTCAGCATGACGGGCGACAAGATCACCCTGAAGGCCAAGAGCGGTCGGGATGTCGAGAAGGCGCTCGAAGCCATTGCCGCGGCCGGATTCTACGGCGAGTCCGACAACGAGGACGTGGCCATCGAGGCCGGGAGGGCAAGCGATGAGGAGACCGATTCGGTGACGGTGTCGGGCGTGCATCTCTGCTGCGGCAAGTGCGTCGGCGCCATCGATGACGTGGTCAAGGCCGTGGGTGCCAAGGAGCACAACGCGGAGAAGAGTTCCTCCTCGTTCACCATCAAGGGCGAAGGTCTCAAGCCCAGCGCCGTGCTCGCCGCGCTGCGGGCCGAGGGCATGAACGGAACCGTGAAGTAGGCAAGCGCCGAATTTTTTTGTCCGAGCCCGCGACTCCTCGGACGAGGGGACGGCGCGTCGAAAGGCGCGCCGTTCTTTTGTGGGTAGCTTGGCGCTCTCGCTCGTGCGGGATGGTGCAAAGCGACGAGGTAGGGATCGCACTTGGGGTGAACTCTTCCTCGCGGTCGCGAGATCCCTCGGCTCGCAGGCTCGCTCGGGATGACAAGGTAGAGAGCGGGAAACGCGGGGACTGGGAATCTGGGGCAACGCCCGCTATGGACTCTCAGGAACCGAAAACGGAATCACCACCAGCTCGGTCCGCCCCTCGAAGTCGGGGTGCTTTTCGAGATCGAGATTGAAAGGTCGGGCGATGCTGTTGCCGGCGAGATCCTCGAGCTTGGGATCGATGACGAACTTGTAGTCTCCGGCCGGCAGGGGCTGTTTCGGCTGGAACAAGAGGCTTCCGGGTTGCGCGAACACCCTGGTGGCGAGGGCTTTCCCGGGTTCTCCCTTCGCTTGAAGGGTGATTCGCTTGACGGTCGAAAAGACGTCCAGCGATTCGTCGGTCAGGAGCCGGATCATCGTGGCCCCGGCTTCCGAAGAAACCTTCCAGGTTTCCGGATCGGGACATTCGTTGTCGGCAGGGGAGGCGACGAAGCGGTAGCTCACTCCATCGGGGAAAGCGATGTCCCCCGATTCGCTCTTCCACTCGGAACTGATCTCGAGTCGATAGTGCTTCCCGGCTTCGAGAATGGGACCGATGTCCACGTTGAGATTGACCCCCGGTTTCTGCCGGCCCGGATGAAGCCAGAGCGTCATCCGGGTAAAGGTTTCGTCCCACAGTTCGATTTCACGGAAGGGCTCCGGGACTTCGGTCACTTCCTTTCCCTCCCGATCGATCTCGACCAAGCGGAGGTGGCGAAACACGTCGCCCCGTTCCATGGGGCGAGCGAAGTGCAGGTAGAACTTCAGGTGGTTGGCGGGAATCGAAGACTCCGGTCTCGGCCAGATCCGGGGCGGTCCCTCGGCAGGGGGCTCTTCAACCGGGATGACGATCGCGGCGACCCGAGAGGCGGCCAGGAGGAAAAGGGCGACCATCGAAAGAGCCGAACTGGTCCCGACTCCTTTCACGGCAAGGTCACCAGTTCCACCGCGTGCGGGGCGTCGGCGTTGTCGGGATCGGTCTCGCGGAGGACGACGACTTCGGCGTTGTCGAGTTGGCTGACGATGACGGCGCCGAAGAGCGGTTCCACCACTTCGATGCCCTTGGCCTCGGGTCCGGACGGGGCCTTCACGTTGCGCCGCGGAGCGTTCTCGTTGGTCTCGTCCGGCGCGTCGGCGTCGAGGTAGTCCATTTTCACCCGGGCCGCCCAATACTTGCTGGGGCCGAAGCTGTTGTCCTTGAAACGCTGGGTGTTGGTGACCAGCCACTGCTCGCCGTCCTTCTCGTAGGTGAACATGTCGCGCGGGCGGTTGCCGCTGCCCAGCTCGATGACGCTGGTGCCTTTGACCTGGGCGCCGCTCTCGATGTCGCTGATGGGGAACTTGGCGATCGGGGTGCAGGCGAAGGCGCCGACAACGTAGAATTTGCCGTCCTCCTCCCAGGGAATGAAGCTCTGGATGGGCGCCTTGGTTTCCCAGCGACGGTGGGAGACGTGATAGGTCTCCGCGGAGTAGAACTGGGCGTTGACGCCGTGCTCGAGCGGGATGGGGATCTGGTAGATCTTGTTGGCGAATTCCTCGGCCGACTGACCCGCGACGATGACGGAGTGGCTGCCCCAGGCGAGGTCGGTGACGTTGCGGAACTGAGCGTTCTCGGAGGTGGGCAGGGTCATGCGCACGTGGGTGGACTTCGAAAGATCGACCGGGACGACGTTGCCATCCGCGTTCAGCGCGAGGATGGCGGGGCGATTCCCGGGCTGGGCGTTGGCGGAAAAGAAGATCTTCCCGGAAGCCGGGTTCACCGCCATATCCACGATGGTGAGCTTCTCGGTGCCGGCGGCCGAGGCGAGCTTGGCCTCGATGTCGTCGACCCGTTTCGAAAGCTTCTCGACCGGACCGGTGTCGCCGGTGTCCACGGCGACGACCGAGGAGGAGCGGGGATCGGATACCAGCAGCATGCCGGCGGGACCGAAGGCGATCTTGCCGGCGGACTTCAGCTCGAGACCGCCCGATTCGGGTTTCTTGAAATAGGAGCTGGCGCTGTCATCGGCGACGGCCGGGGACAGGGCCAGGGCGGCGAGGGAAAGGAGTGAGGCGAGCCTTTTCATGGTGGAGCGAGTTTGGCGAATTGTGGCAGAGACCGTGGGAGAATCTCAAGCGTGGAGCGATACGCGAAAGCGGGTGCAGGCCAGCGATTCCTGTCGCGGCAACCCGGTTCCTCAGCCGAATGCCGCGACAGGAGTCGCTGTCTTACGGGAGGAGACAGGCGGGATGCAATCCCGCCCTGACATGCACGGGATGGAATCCCATGCTACTGCTCGTTGGCGGAGGCTTCGTCCTTCTTCTCGTTCCCCGGCTCGCCCTTCTCTTCCATCGAGTCGCGGAGGGTTTTTCCGAGTTGCTGGACGTAGTTCCAGGGTTTCTTCTCGTCGGTGTAGACGACCACGCGCGTGTTCTCCGCGGCCATGGCGGCGGCTTCGGGAATGTCGAGAAAACGGAGGACGTTGAGGTAGTCGGGCCCTTCCCGGTGACTGGCGGGCGGGTCGTGGAGATCGAGGCGATGGACCTTCGGTTCGAAGAGCGAGGCGTAGAGCGTGTTCACCGCCATGTCCCCGTGCGACTGGAGCCAGAGCTGGACTCCGTCCATGCCCTCGACGGAACGCAGCGCCTGGATACCTCGGCGGATGTCCCAGACCCGGGTGCTGTCGAGAGTCATGCCCAGCAACTGGAAACGCCGGCGAATGTGGGTGCGTTCCTTCTCGTCATCGGTCCAGGCGGTGGGCCCGATTCCGATAGGGGCGAGGTAGGCCATGGCCCATTTCTGCGACTGGTGCATGGCCTTTTCCTGGTCGAAGGCTTCGCGGTCGAGAGCGGGGAGCGACACTCCCTTGAAGCCCTCAGGGAAGGCGGCACCGACGCCGGAGAGAAATTCGGGCCAGGTTTCCTCGTCGAGGACGTTGAGCACGATGAGATCGAGGTCCTTCGGCGCCAGCCCCTCCCGGTGCACGAGGTAGAGGCGGAGCAGGAGATTCTCCTGGCTGATGAAGTCGTATGCGGCAAACCGCAGGCCGTCGCGGGTGACGGAGGCGGCTTCGGCGGTGACGATGTCGTCCGGTTTGGCGGGCCAGGCGCGAAAGCTTTTCGTCTCCAGGCGCTTCAACCACTGGTCCCGGGTGGCGCGCCAGTCGGCGGGCGATTCCGGCGGCTTGGCCCGGCGGGGAAAGCGCCGGGTGAAATACTCGTCGATGGCGGTGTTTCGTTCGTCGGCGGGAATCTCGGCGAGGACTTTCAGTTGCTTCGGGTCGAAAGGTTTCGGCGCCAGCGTGTCGGGCATTTCCTCGGAGATGTCCTTTCCTTTCAGGAAACGCTCGAACCAGTGAAAGGCGGGCACCCGGAGAGGTTGGGTATCGGCATGGCCGCCCTCGTAGAGCGCGAGTCCGATCTTGTCGCCGGCGCCGAGGAGATCGTAGATGCGGTGGGCTTTCTGGTAGACATCGACCACGCCATCGAGCGGAAAGATCCGGTCCTTGTCGGTATTGGCGATGAGCAGCGGACGCGGCGCCACCAGGGCGGCGATGGTGGGGAAATCCCAGCGGTAGGTATTGACGTGATACATGCAGTCGCAGTGGCCCTCGACGCAGCCGTCGACGAC
>JAUIGT010000301.1 GCA_030432615.1 Verrucomicrobiia bacterium | reverse complement strand
CCAACGGTCCCGTGGTCGAAAGCCTCCCCCTGGGACAGTTCACCGATCACGTCTGGGACATCCACCGAACCGGGGCCTACGGACCGCAGCAACTGATCGATTCGCTCTTTCGCCGGAACGGCCAGTTGCCGCTCTACATCAATGCCCACACCATGCAGAATCCCGGCGGGGAAATCTGGGGGTTCTTCGAGGAGAGCGACGGTACCACCGAGTTCGTGACTCCCGATGATCCCCCGGCGATCGAGCCGCTCGCGGGACACGAGCTGAAACGCGATGTCTCCCGATTCCTCACCCAGGCCACCTTCGGTCCGACCCAGGCGGAGATCGACGCTCTCGCCGCCGACATCGAGAACAACCACGGAGGTGATCGCATCGCGGGATTCTCGGCCTGGATCGATGCCCAGTTCGCGCTCGATCAGACGCGGTTCTACGACCTGACCTACTACGCCGACGAGCAGGAGTGGGACCTCTACGGGACCGACCGGCTGAATCCGGGCAACAATCCCCAGCCCCGCCAGAACAACCGCCAATCGGCTTTCTGGCATATCGCCTGCCAGGCGCATGACCAGTTGCGTCAACGGGCCGCCTTCGCCCTCAGCCAGATCCTGGTGGTCTCCGAACTCGACGCCCTCGTCAACAGCCGACACTACGGCACCGCGAAGTACTACGACATGCTGGCCGATCACACCGACGGCACCTACCTCAACATCCTGCGTGACGTCTCCAAGAGCCCCGTCATGGGGCAATACCTCAGCTCGCTGAAGAACGGCAAGGCGGTCCTCGACGGCAACGGCAACATCATCATCGCGCCGGACGAGAACTATGCCCGGGAAATCATGCAGCTGTTCTCCATCGGTCTGCTGTTCCAGCATCCGGACGGATCGCTGGTGCTCAACGAGAGCGGCCTGCCGATCCAGACCTACGACAACGACGACATCACCGAGCTGGCCCGCGTCTTCACCGGCTGGAGCTTCAGCAAGAGCGTGGGATCGCGCAACCAGGGCTATCCCACCCAGAACAACAACAACTTCAACTACTACGGCGGACCGCTCTACTTCCAGGCCTCGTGGGAATACCCGATGAAGAATTTCGGGAACCAGCACGACACCGCCGCCAAGAACGTGCTCGGCACCGCCATCCCCGGTGGCCGGAACGGCGACCAGGATCTCAACGCGGCCACGAACATCCTCTTCAACCACCAGAACACCGGCCCCTTCGTCGCCCGACGGCTGATCCAGCGCCTGGTGACCTCGAATCCCAGCGCCGGCTACATCTACCGCGTCGCCCAGGCCTTCGACGACAACCGCGGCAACGGCCAGCAGATGAAGGAAGTCTTCCGCGCCATCCTGCTCGACTACGAGGCGCGCAGCCTGACCCAGATCGACAACATCGGTCACGGAAAGCAGAAGGAACCGCTGATCCGCTTCGTCCAGCTGATGCGCGCCTACGGGGCGAAGTCGGAGCTGCCGCTCTCGGAGCTGTCCTCCTACGGCTATCCCGCCGGCCAGCTGAACAACTTTCCGCCCGACGCCACCATGCTGCGCTGGACCACCCACGGGCACAGCTGGTGGAACCAGTCCCACCTGCGCGCGCCGACGGTCTTCAACTGGTTCCTGCCCGATCATCAGGTCGGTGGGGCCATGCAGCAGGCCGGGCTGGTGGCACCCGAGTTTTCCCTTACCAACGAGTTCCAGGCGATGCGCTGGGTGAACTACGCCTTCGCCCTCTGCAACAACACCTGGCTGGGCGCTCGGGAGATGCCCAAGCAACGCGATCCCGTCGCCCAGGGTGGCCGCGGCGACACCAACGGGGAACTCGACAACATCCGCGCCTATCACTACGTCGATGCTCTCGAGGCCAAGGTCCAGGGTTACATCGACGGCGGCGACACCGAGCGGGAGGCCTTCGGGAAACTGCTCGACGAACTCGACCTGCTCCTCTGCGCCGGCAATCTCAAGGCCCGCTACGACGGCCAGCCGGCGCCCAACCCGCGCGAGTCGATGCTGGACCAGGCCACCTACATCTACAACCCGAGCAGCCTGCCCGGCAGCGCCGACCGCGCGGTCAAGGACCTGCTCTACCTGCTCACCACCTCGCCGGAGTTCATCGTCCAGAAATGACCCGGGACTTCCGCCACCTTTCCCCCATCACCCGATGAGACAACGAGACAAAGATCACCTGAGCCGCCGGCATTTCCTGCGTTCCGCCGCCTGCGCTCAACTCGGCTACGCCGGCCTCGTCAACGCGCTCTCGCAGATGCGTCTCTTCACCGCCGCCGCCAACGCGCAGTCGAATCCCGGCGACTACAAGGCGCTCGTCTGCCTGTTCCTCTTCGGCGGGAACGATTCCAACAACACCCTGATCCCGTTCAACGGCACCCACCGCAACCGCTACCAGAACGCCCGCGGCATTCTCTCGATCCCGTCCTCGGACCTGGCCCGGATCTACCCCGACAACGACGGGAATACCTGGGGGCTGCACCCGAGTTGCACGGGCATGGCCAGCCTCTTCAACGCCGGCAAGCTGGCCGTGGTCCAGAACGTCGGCACCCTGGCCTACCCGGTGACCGACCGGGCCGAATACCTCAGCGGCAACGTCCCCCTGCCGCCCCAGCTTTTCTCGCACTCCGACCAGCAGATCCAGTGGCAGAGTTCGGTGCCTGACAAGCCCTACGAAACCGGCTGGGGCGGACGCCTCGCCGACCTAGTCGATGCCGGCTACAACGCCGACGGCACCGTTTCCATGTCGATCTCGCTGACCGGGATCAACAGTTTCCAGGTTGGGCGGGAGGTCATCCAGTACGTGGTCGACAAGAACGGCGCCACCTCTCTCTGGGGCTACGGTCCGGCGGCCAACCGCTACCAGAACGCCCTCAATCCCGACGGCTCCTACATCAACAACTGGGCCGGCAACCGCCTGCGGCGCTACGAGGAGATCATGAACTACTCCCACGCCAACCTGCAGGAGGAGGCCTACAGCCAGGTGATCCGGCGGGCGCGGGACTACGAGGGCACGGTCGGGGAGGCGCTCAGTCTCGCCGACGCCAGCGGGGTCGATTTCGACGCCAACTTCGCCCCGGCCCAGACCAACCTCGGCGACCAGCTCAAGATGATCGCCAAGCTCATCGCCGGACGGGAAGCGTCGGGCAATCGCCGGCAGGTCTACTTCTGCTCGGTGGGCGGCTACGACACCCACGCCACCCAGTTGCCCAACCACGCCAATCTCATGGACGAGCTGAGCACCGGCCTGAAGTCGTTCCAGGACACCATCGACGCCCTCGGCGTGAGCGACAACGTGCTCCTGTTCGAATCCTCCGACTTCACCCGCACGCTGACCCCGAACGGAAACGATCCTAACTCCTCCGGCTCCGATCACGGCTGGGGCGGGCACCAGATCGTCATGGGCGGACCGGTGAAGGGGAAGAATCTCTACGGCCATTTCCCCAATCTCTCCCCGGGCGGCAGCGACGACGCCGGTGGTACCCGCGGACGCTGGATTCCCTCCACCTCGGTCGATCAGTACGCCTCCGTCATCGACAGCAACGCCATGGAAACGATCTTTCCCAACCTCGGACGCTTCGACAACCCCTTCTCCGTGGCCTCCGCCAACCTGGATTTCCTCCACCTCGGCTGATTCGCTCCTACCCCTTCGCACGACGCCTTCCCATGGCCCTCGACGAACAGACCAAGGCCCGCCTCGCCCTCACCCTGCCCATCGTGCTGGGTGCGGCGGTGATCTGGCTCGGGCTGAGCCTGAGGAAAGGCGACGACGAACCCGCGAACGAGCCCGGTCCGGATTCGTCGGCGGTCAATCGCGGTCCCGCCTCCGAGGCGAATCCGGCGGCAGCGGAGTCCGAACCCGCGGTGGTTTCGCAGGCACCGGCATCGCCGGCGGCGGACAGCAGGGCCTCCCGCGACATCGAGGCGGTGACCCCGGCGATCGCCCTCGACGCGAATGGAAACCAGGTGCGGCTCGAGTCGATTCCCGATCCGACCCCGGCCCCCATCGCGGCGGCCAGTCGCGAGACGCTGAACCAACCGGACCAGGAACCCGAAGCCGATCTCGCGTTCATCCAGGACGCCCTCTCCACCTACCGAACCGCCTTCCAATCCAACCCCTTCGGCGGGGAAAACGAGGAAATCGTCGCCGGCCTGACGGGCCGCAATGCGAAAGGCTTGGTGGTCATCCCTCCCGATCATCCCGCCATCAACGACCAAGGCCAGCTCACCGATCGGTGGGGCACGCCCTACCATTTTCATCCCGTGAGCCGCGAGGAGATGGACGTCACCTCCGCCGGCCCCGACCGGAAACTGTTCACCGACGACGACGTGCGGCTGGATTTCGACTTCGAGTAAGCCCGAGCCCTCCCCGATTCACTTTCCCATGAAACGCCACCTCCCGCTTCTTCTCGCCGCGTGTCTCCCGACCACCGGCGCCTTCGCCCAGGGCGATCCTCCTCCCGACACCGCGACCTCCCCCGTGTTCGGGTTCCAGGAGTTCGACTGCCCCGGCGGATCCGACACCGTGGTCGCGGTGCCCTTCGAGCGCCCCGTCGCCTTTCGCGGACAGGCATCGGCCATCGCGGCGGGAACTGCCGCGACCCGCGAGATGGTCGTCACCCTCGCGGGCGGCGATCCCGGCTGGGCCGACGACGTCCTGGCGGGTTCGCATTTCCTCCGATTTACCGCCGGCAACGCCGCGGGACGGCGTTTCCCCGTGGCGGGCAACACCGGTGCCGAGGTGCGGGTATGGATCCCCGAGGGACATCCCGATCTCGCGGCCGAAGCCGGCGATGCCATCGACATCATCCCTCACTGGACCCCGGCCACCCTCTTCCCTCCGGCGACCCAGACGACCCTCCACGCCTCCTCCGGCCTGCTTCCCGGCCAGCGCGGCAGCGAGCTTTTCGTCTATCCTTTGGGGCCGAGCCCGGAGAACACCTCGCCCGACCGGGTTTTCTTCGTCACCGACGCCGGCTGGTTCGAGTCCGCCGAGGGCGTTCCCGCGGCCGACGACGTTCCCCTGCCGCCCCACGCCGTGCTCGTCATCCGCCACCCCGACGGGGCGAACGACACCGTTTTCCGGCCCGCCGCCCTGGTGAACGCGTCGCCGAGCGCGGTGGTTCTGGAATCCCGCCGCGGAATCCGGCTGGACCATTTCGTCAGCCTCAGCCTCCCCCTTCCCTCCACGGTAAGCCAGCTCGACTTCCAGCCGCGCGAGTTCGCCCCCAGCCCCGGACTGAATCCCCCGCAACGGCGGGACGTGCTCCTCGTCTTCGACAACGCCGTCACGGAAACGAACCGCCAGCCCTCGGCGCGTTACTTTTTCCATCGCGGAGACTGGTATCGCTTCGGCGATTCCGAGGGAACCCCCGCCGTCGCCAACGACGACGCCCTTCCCGCCGGCGCCGCCCTCGTTATCCGCAAGGCCGCCACGCTCAGCAACCAGGCGACCGTCTGGACCCAGGATCCGAACCTCTGATTTTCCCTCGCCCCTGCCCATCCGACCCTCTTGCTTCCATGAGTCTACCCTCCTTCCTTTTCCCGGGGTTCCGGCATCGATGGCTCGCCGCCGTCATCGCGACACTCGGCCTGATCGCGACCGCCACGACCCAGGCCAGCCCCACCATCCAGGTCTATCTCGGTGGTGACCTCGCCGTCCCCGACGGCACCGTCGGCGTTCTCGTGGCGGACCGCGCGGGCAACGGATTCCACCCGGTATCCCACGTCACCGCCATCGGAACGCGTCTCGCCATCGGCGAATCGATCGGGCTCAGTGACGATGTCATCGTGGCCGTCCTCCAGGCCGGAGACGCGGGCTTTTCCGGAGGCGGGAAAGGTTTCGCGGGCATCGTCCGCAACCTCCCCTACCCGCCTTTCCAACTCTCCGAGGGTACGCCGCTGATCTTCTACTGGTTTCCCGATCACCAGGCGCCCGGGGAACGGCTGGCGAATGGCGACGCCTTCGAGTCATTTCGGACCGGTCAACTCGACAGTGGCAGCGGAGGAAACCTTGCCTTCGCGCTCCCGATCAACCACGGCGTCCACACCCTGTCCTTCGTCGCCCCGGCGGACGGTGGCGGCTTTTCGCTCCAGACGCCCGGGGCCAACGGGAGTCACGAGAGCGGCCAGGCCGGCATCTCGACCGCGCCCCCGGAGAATCCCGGTCCCATCGATCTGCCGGGCACGGGCACACCGGACCCGACCTACACCGACGCCGGGTTCGTTCCCGAGCGCGCCGGCCGCTATTTCGGGCTGGTCGCGGAGCCCGGTTCCCGTTTCGCCGGCGAAGTCAGCGCCTTCGTCTCGCCGCGGGCCCTGGTCACGCTGAACCTCTACCTCAACGGCCGACGGCACATCGTCCGCGGTGTCTTCGACGAAGCCACCGGAGCGTTCACCGAGGTGGTCATTCCCCAGCCCAACGGCCCCGACCTGACCGTGGATCTGCAACTGGCCACCTCCGACGACACCGGCAGCTTCGCCATCACCGGCACGGCGAGCACTCCGGGGGAGACTCTCGCCCTCGTGCTCAATCACTCCGCGAACCCGGGCGAGGCCAGCGGCGATGTGGTTCCCGGCCAATACACCCTGATCCTGCCGACCGATCCCAATGCCGACCCCGCCATCATTCCCGGCGGAAACGGGTTCGGCACCGTGCGGGTGCTGCCCAACGGACGCATCCTCGCCAATCTCGTGCTCGGCGACGGCACGCCGCTTTCCGACGCGACCTTCCTCGATGCCGATGGTTGCTGGAATCTCTACCAGGCCGCCTACGGGCGGAACGGCGGTTTCGTCGCCGGGCAACTCGCCTTCCGCGACGAGGCCAACGTGAGTGATGTCGATGGTTCGATTCACTGGAAGAAGGAAGCCGTCGATCGCCCGAATCACCGGGGACGATACCCGCTCGGATTCGAACTGGCGGTCCACGCGGTCGGTTCCCGCTACCAAGGGCCCGGCCTCGGCGAACGTCTCCTGAGCCAGCTGCCCGATGGCGAAGACAACGCCACCTGGGAAACCGGCGGTTCCCTGCTCGATCCGGCACCCAGCGCCATTCCCGTCACCTGGCTGCCGAACAACCGCGTGCTTCCCTTCAACGACGGGAACGAAATGCTTCGCGTGTTTCTCCAGGTCGGAACCGGCCAAGTGACCGCGATCCATCAGCAGCAGGCCACCGATTCCAACGGTCGCTCCTTCCAGCGCCGCCTGGTGACCCGCGGGGTCGTCCTCCAGAAACAGGGCATCGTCGCCGGACTCTCCCTGCTGCCGACCGCCACCGATGATTTCACCCTCCTACCCGCCGCCGATCCCAGCCTCACGGCCCGCGACGGCAACGCCATCCAGTTGGCCGGCGGGGGCACGCTCGATTTCGGTGACATCGGGATCGATGGCGGCATCGGCGAACGAGTGGTCGAGATCTCCAACACCGGGGGGGGCAACCTGTTCCTCCCGGAAGCGCCGGCGGTTGAAGGAGATGGCTTCTCCCTGGTCTCGGGTCGGGCCGGATATCTCGCGCCGGGCGAGACTTCGTGCTTCCGCGTCCGCTTCCAGCCCACGGCCGAGGGCGCGGCCAACGGAACCCTCACCATCGCCTCCAACGACCGCGACCAGAATCCCTTCGTTCTCAACCT
>JAUIGT010000300.1 GCA_030432615.1 Verrucomicrobiia bacterium | reverse complement strand
CACCGCGCCCCGATCGACCTGCCGCGCCGAGCCCCGGTCTGGGAACCGGCCGCTCCGCTCGAGGACACCGCGCCTGCCGAAGCGTTACCCGAGACCACGCCACCGGAAACCGGGCCGGTTTCCCGCGACGAGGTTCCTTCACCCGCTTCTGCTCCCGCTCCGGAGCCGGAGATCGAGGTCCCGTCCCCTCCCGAACCCGAGCCACAACCGGCCCACCGGGAGCCGCTTCATTCCATCCCGCGCAAGCCGACTCCCCTGCCGCCGCTCTCGGAGCGCCCGCGCGTGCTGGTGATTCACTCGGCCGCCTCGACCGGACGCCTCATTCGGGAGACGCTGGAGAATTTCACCACCGCCCGGGTCGATACCTCGCCCGACACCGTGCACGGCTACGAGATGGCCCTGGCGCGACGCTACCAGCTTTTCATCTTCGCGCTTCACCTGCCGGACATGGAAGGCACGCTGCTTTACGAGATGATCTCGAAGACCTACACCGCCTTCCGCGACGGCGAGGGCCGCGTGGCTCCCGGGGTGATCTTCATCCGCGAAACCGACGAATCCCCGCCCGGGGACGAGATCGCCCGCGACGCCCGCGTGAAGGGCATTCTCGGCAAGCCGCTCAGCATCGAGCGCCTCCTCGAGAGCGTGAAGAACACCCTGCCGCTCCGCGAACCGATGATGGGAGGGTGACTTCCTGTGAGGAGTGATGAGTGAGCAGACAGGAGTGATGAGTGTTTAGTGATGAGTGAGGAGATGAATCCGACGATGCCTGGGTCCCCCACGTTTTTTGAGGCCGCCGAGAAGACCGGCGCGGCGAAGGTCAAGCTCTGCGGTTTCACCGATCCGGGTGAGGCGGAGGGGGCGATCGAACTCGGCGCCGACGCGCTCGGTTTCAATTTCTGGCCGAAATCGAAACGCTACCTGGCTCCGGTCGCCGCCCGGGAATGGCTGCCCGGCCTGGCCGGAAAGATCACCCGCGTGGGCGTGTTCGTGAACGCCTCGGAGCCGGAGATCCTCGCGCTGCTCGAGGACGGACTCATCGATGCCGCCCAACTGCACGGGGACGAATCGCCCGCGCTCGTCGCGTCGTTGCTTGAGCGCGGACACCGCGCCTTCAAGGCCCTCGGGGTGAAGGATGGTTCCCAGCTCGAGGCCGCGGCCGCCTTTCCCGGCGACACGCTCCTGCTGGATGCCTGGGCGCCGGTCGAACGCGGCGGCACCGGCGAGACCATGGACTGGGCGCTCGGTCGCGAAGCCGTGACCCACTGGCCCGATCGCAGGATCATTCTCGCCGGCGGACTCAAACCGGAGAATGTGGCCGCCGCGATCCGCCAGGTCCGTCCCTTCGCCGTCGATGTCGCCAGCGGCATCGAAGCCGGCACCCCTGGCCGCAAGGATCCCGACCTGATGGCAGCGTTCCTCCGGGCAGTGCGAGAAATCGGTTGAGATTGGCTCCGGTCGTCGCAAGGGTTGCGGCCCGCAAAATCCCAAACGAACGACCGAACCAAGATGAGTGACACTTTCCAAATCGCAGTGCTGCCCGGCGACGGGATCGGACCCGAAGTCATGGCCGAGGCCCGCAAGGTGCTGAGCCGGGTGGAGGAGAAATTCGGCGTGAGTTTTTCCTACGAAGAAAAGCTGGTCGGCGGCGCCGCCATCGACGCTACGGGTTCGCCGCTGCCCGACGACACCCTCAAGGCCTGCGAAAATGCCGATGCCATTCTCTTCGGTTCCGTCGGCGGTCCCAAGTGGGAAAACCTGCCGCCCGACCAGCAGCCCGAGCGCGGCGCCCTGTTGCCGCTCCGGAAACACTTCGGGCTCTTCGCCAACCTGCGCCCGGCCGTCTGCTTTCCCGCGCTGACCCATGCCTCGCCAGTGAAGGAGGAACGCATCGCCGGCGGTTTCGACGTGCTCTGCGTCCGCGAGCTGACGGGTGGCATCTATTTCGGCTCTCCGAAAGGCATCGAGGAACGCGACGGCGAGAAGGTCGCCATCGACACCATGGTCTACAAGGAAAGCGAGATCGAGCGCATCGCCCACGTCGCCTTTTCCGCGGCGCAGAAGCGCGACAAGCGCCTGGTATCCATCGACAAGGCCAACGTCCTTCAGAACGGCCTGCTCTGGCGTGAGGTCGTAGTGCGGGTGGCGAAGGACTACCCCGATGTCGAGCTGAGCCACCTGCTCGTGGACAACGCCGCCATGCAGTTGGTGGCGCGGCCCAAGGATTTCGATGTCGTCCTCGCGGAAAACCTTTTCGGCGACATCCTCAGCGACGAGATGGCCATGATCGCCGGCTCGCTCGGCATGCTCTCCAGCGCCAGTCTCGGGGAATCGAAGGGCGACGGACTCTACTTCGGGCTCTACGAACCGAGCGGCGGCACCGCTCCCGACATCGCCGGCCAGGGCATCGCCAATCCCATCGCCCAGATTCTCTCCGCCGCCATGATGCTGCGTTTTTCCTTCGGACTCGGCGAAGCCGCCGACGCCATCGACGCCGCCGTGAAGGGCGCCATCGACGACGGCTATCGCACCGGCGACATCTACACCGGCGGCGAAGGCACCCAGAAAGTCGGCACCTCGGCGATGGGCGACGTGATCGTCAGCAAGCTGAGCTGATCTCCCTCGTCCAAAGGTTCATGTCGAGCAGCCAACCGGATCCCGCGCCCGCCCTGAAGGAGTTCTCCACCTTCGAGACGGTGCTGTCGGTGCGGCCGGACGACATCGACATGAACCGGCATGTCCACAATTCGAAGTACCTCGACTACGTCCTCGCGGCGCGTTTCGACCAGATGGAGCGCTGCTACCGGATGCCGATGGAGGCCTTTCTCGAGCGCGGTTTCAGCTGGTTCGTGAAATCGACCTTCATCGAGCACAAGCGCCCGCTCCATCTCGGCGACACCCTCGCGGTGCGGACCCGCGTCGAGGAGATCCACGTGCGCGGCGTCAAGGTCGCCTTCGAGATCGCCAAGGTGGACAGTCGCAAGTCGAGCGCCCTCGGCTGGTTCGAATACGTGATGGTTCACGCCGACACCGGTCGCCCGGCCATCATTCCGGAGGACATCATCGAGGCGTATTCGGTGTGATGGTGGCCACTGGGAGTTCGGGCGTCTCGCCCGCTTCACCGGTGGTGAAATCCAACGCATGACGCTCTTCCGGCTTCGGCGGGCGAGACGCCCGCACCCCCCAAGTTTCTCAACGCAGCTCCCGCAACTCACCCACGAACTCCGCCAACTGTTCGGCGACCACGGTGTAGCTTGCCAGGTCGCTGGCACGCTTCGCCGACTCGGCGACCGCTTTTTCGTAGGTCGATTTGCTTCCCAGCAAGGCGCCGATGCGCTCGTCGATGGCGGCCAGGGAACCGGTTCCGTCGTCGGCCAGATCGGGAAACAGCACGCCCTCCAGGGCCGAATTTCCCCCCGCGCACAGGGTTCGGCACAGCGCGGCGTCACCCGCCACCTGACCGGGCACGTAGCTGCGGTCGAGCTGGTAGACGAGCCGGTGCCTCGACATCAGTCGCAGGTAGCCCTGGTAGTCCAGCGGCCCGTGGACCTTCAGCCGGGACTCGGGAAAGGACAGCTCCAACTGGCGCAGGAGCACGCGGCCCTTCCGCTTGTCGCCGTTGATCACCGTCACCGGCACGGCCAGTTCCTCCGCCAAGACCGCCGCCCGGGACAGGGCCTGCAGGTGATTCCGCGTCGGCACGAAAAACTGGCGGGTTCCCAGCATGATCCCGCTCCGCTTTTCCACCGGCCGGGAAAAATCCCAGTCGGAAAATTCCAGCGGATAGGGCGTGGGAAGGAAGCGCGTCTTTCGCTCGAAATCCTCCGCCCTCAACCACCCCCAGCGCGGGGGCAGCGCGGCGGTCGGCGAGAGAATGCCATCGGCGAGCGACAGCAGGTCCTGGTAGCATTGCAGGGCCCGCGGCGAGCGGAGCTGGTCGGCGATCTGGTAGGGCCCCGCCTCCTTCCAACCGGCGAGGACGACGAGATTCGGCGCCGCCTTTTTCAGGTCCTCGATGGCCTGGAGGCTGGTCCAGACCCGGCTCCGGATCAGGACCAGCACCGCGTCGAAACGGTCCGCCTGCTCCAGCAGCGACCGGGTGGAATCGAAAAACGCCCCCCGGGTGCAGGCGGCGTAGGCGTGGAAGTTGATCGGCGGATGCCCGGGGTCGCCCGGCCGACCGGGACCGTTCGCGTAATCCTGGAAAGGATCGCGTCCCCCGGGATTCAGGACCGCCAGACAGATCGGCGCGACAGGTTCGGCGGACATTGCTACGGAGAAAGGGAGCGATGGTGCGCGATACTGGATTTGAACCAGTGACCCCCACCGTGTCAAGGTGGTGCTCTACCCCTGAGCTAACCGCGCGTTCATCGTCCGGCGGAATCCGAACCGGATCCCGCTTCGCCCTCCAGCGAGGGGCGAAGAATAAAGCCCCGACGCGCGGAATCGCAACTGTTTTGTCATCGTCGGTTGCCCGCCGCGGCTCCGTCCGCGAGGATTCGGGGAACTCCATGCACCTCCGAGGAGAAACCTACCAGTCCCCGGCCACCGGTCGCGCCATTCATCGCCAGGTTTTCCTGCCGGAGGGAAAGGACCGATGCGGTCATGTGATCCTCCTGCACGGGCTCGGCGATCACCTCGGCTGCCACCTGCGGGCGGCGGAGTTGTTCTGCGATCGCGGTTACGTTGCCGTGGGCATCGACTGGCCGGGGCACGGACGCTCGGAGGGAAAACGCGGTCACATCAACGGGCTCGGGGAGACCTTTTCCCTGCTGGAGGAAACCCTGGACTGGATCGCGCACGATTCCCCGTCCCCGGGAGGCCGAACCGGTGTCTATGCCCACTCCACTGGCGCCTTCTCCCTGCTCCACTTCCTCGCCCGCCGGCATCGCGCGGCCACTGGACAGGGTCAGGTCCGTGACTCAACCCTCTTCGATTGGGTCTGGCTCAGTTCGCCGCTGCTCCGGCCCGACCACGGACAGCCCCCGCTGCTCGTCTTCGCCGGCCGTTGGCTGGCCAAACTGGCGCCCTCCCTGACCCTCGATACCAAGGTTCGCCCGGATCGATGCCGCCACCCCCGGCCCGACGACGCGGTCGCCGCCAGCCGGGAGATGGATGGCTGTCATCACTGGGTGAACGCCGCGTTCGGGGGCGACTTGGTGAAATACGCCCGCCACATCAACGACACCGGCCTGGCCCTGGCCGCGCCGACCTCGGTGTTGCTGACCCAGGGAGCCGACGATCCGATCTGTCCGCCGCCATTCTCCCGCGCCTTGTTCGAGAAAATCGCGACACAGGAAAAACGCTACCTCCTGCTCCCCGGCCTCCGCCACGAGATCCTGCGGGAACCGGGAAACGATTCCGCGATTTCCCGGATCGCTGGCTGGCTCGACGAGGTGGCGGTCTGCTGATCGGCAGCGGCGCGAATCACACGGCACCGGCGGGCACCGCGGCCTGCTCTTCCTCGGGCTCGATGAAGTCCTTGTGGAAATCGCGGCCGTGATCGGTGGCGTTCACGTAGCCGGCGCGAATCACGAAATCGCCGAAGCGTTCGCCGTCGTTCCGGTTTTCGGCGTAGTCCACGATGATGGGCCGGAGCAGGTCCTTGATCTCTCCGGCGTCCACCGATTTCCGGTAGAGCTTGCTGAGGCGATCTCCGGCAAAACCGGCGCCGAGGTAGACATTGTAGGTGTTCGGCTTGCGACCGACGAACCCGATTTCCCCGAGGTAGGGACGAGCGCAGCCGTTGGGGCAACCCGTCATGCGGACGATGATGGCATCGTGGCGAAGGCCGGTTTCCTCGAGCACGTCCTCGAGTTCGGTCACCAGGTCAGGCAGGTAGCGCTGGGACTCGGCCAGGGCGAGACCGCAGGTGGGCAGGGCCACGCAGGCCATGGAATTGAGCCGCAGGCCGGAACGCTCGTTGGCGTCGATCATCTTGTGCTCCTCGAGCAACGCGGTGATCCGGTCCTTCGCTTCCGGCGCAATGTTGGCGATGATCAGGTTCTGGTTCGCGGTGAGGCGGAAGTCACCCTCGTGGACCTTGGCGATCTCGCGCAGGCCGGTCATCAGCGGATACTCGTCGGTGTCGTAGACGCGCCCGTTCTCGATGAAAAGGGTGTAGTGCCAGTGGCCGCGATGGTCTTCCACCCAGCCGTAGCGGTCGCCGTTGTGGTCGAAGTGGAAGGCGCGAGGCTCTTCGAGTTCGAATCCGAGGAGCTTCTCGCATTCCGCGCGGAAGGCGTCGAGTCCCATGCGCTCGATGGTGTATTTGAGTCGAGCCTGGAGGCGATCCTCGCGGTCCCCGTGGTCGCGCTGCACCAGCACCACCGCTTCAGCCACCGCCAGCGCCTGTTCCGGCGTGCAGAATCCCATCACGTCGGCGAGACGGGGGAAGGTGTGCTCCTTCCCGTGGCTCATGCCCATGCCGCCGCCGACGGTGACGTTGTAGCCCACGATCTTGTCGCCGGCCTCATCGACGATGGCGATGAAACCGAGATCGTGCGCGTAGATGTCCACGTCGTTGCTCGGAGGCACCGCCACCACGGTCTTGAATTTCCGGGGCAGGTAATGCTTGCCGTAGATCGGCTCCTCGCCCTCCTCGGGCTCGATCAGGAGCGGCGGATCCTGGGTGACCTTGACCTTTTCCCCGCTGCCGTCATCGAGCCAGATCTCGTGGTAGGCGGAAGTCCGCGGGGTGAGGTGATCGGAAATCCGGCTCGCCAGCTCGAGGGCGTCCTCGTGCACTTTCGACTGGTAGGGATTCGGATTGCACATCACGTTGCGGTTCACGTCGCCGCAAGCCGCCACGGTATCTAGAAGCGCCTCGTTGATCTCCGCGATGGTCTTCTTCAGTTCGGTCTTGATGACGCCATGAAACTGGAAAGCCTGCCGCGTCGTCAGCTTCAGCGCGTCATTGGCGTAGGCCAGCGCGAGGCGATCCATTTCCAACCACTGTTTCGGCGTGGCCACGCCGCCGGGCACGCGCACCCGGATCATGAACGAATAAGCGGGCTCCAGCTTGGCAACGCGCCTCTCCTTGCGTAAGTCGCGGTCGTCCTGCTGGTAGATTCCGTGGAATTTCGTCAGCTGCTGATCGTCCTTCGACAGCGCTCCCGTCGAGGTGTCGGCCAAGCCTTCGAGCAGGGTTCCACGGAGGTAATTGCTGGCATCCTTGATGCCTTCGTTTTTCGAGAGAGCCATGGTGTTTCGAGGGGAATCAGGTGGAGAGAAAACGAATATATTTTAATCTTGCGTGGTTTACTAATGTATAGCAATCTGTGGTCCGCAAGTTCTTTTTTGCGATCCATAGTCTCATCCCGCCGACTTGTCATCATGCGACTGCCGCTGAAAACCGAGTATGCCTGTCAGGTAATGGCACAATTGGCGCGAACCCACGACCGCGGCGAAGTGCGACGATTGGAGGAACTCGCTGATGCGGAGTCACTTTCGCCGAATTACCTCGTCCAGATTCTCACCCAGTTGCGCCCCTCCGGACTGGTCGTGAGCAAGCGGGGGAAAAACGGCGGCTACCTGCTGGGACGCAATCCGGAGGAGATCACGCTCGCGGAAATCGTCAGCGCCATGGAGGGCGAGGATCTCATCGAGACCAGTCCCGGGAACGGCGGAAT
>JAUIGT010000299.1 GCA_030432615.1 Verrucomicrobiia bacterium | reverse complement strand
CCACCGGAGATTCCGAAGCCTGCCAGTTCGAGACGCGGATCGAGGCTCGCGACGGGAGTCCCCGTGACCTCGCCTGGGTGGGACGCCGGTCCCGCGGAACCGAAGGCAACGACCTGCTCGTCTGCGTGGGAACCGATGTCACCGAACGCCGCCGACTGGAATCCCAACTCGCCTTTCTCGCGGAGCGTGATCCCCTCACCCACCTCTTCAACCGCACCCAGCTCGATCCGTCGGTGCAGCGCGCGCTCGACCTGTCCCGATCGGGCCGTCCCGCCGCGCTGCTCTGTCTCGACCTCGATGATTTCAAGATCGTCAACGACAGCGCCGGTCACGCCGCCGGCGACGCCATGCTCCAGGCGGTCGCGCATTTGATCGCCCGGCACGTGCGTCCCACCGACACGGTCATTCGACTTGGAGGCGACGAATTCGTCATCGTGCTGCCCGACACCACGATCGAGGCCGCGGAGAATGTCGCCGACCGCATCCGAATCGCCATACAGCACCTCGACTTCACCGCGGGTGACCGCAATTTCCGGGTCACCGCCTCCATCGGAATACTCGCCCTCCAGCCGCAGATGACGCTCGAGGAAGCCCTCGCCCGCGCCGACGCCGCCTGCTACGCCAGCAAGCGGGCCGGCCGCAACCTGGTCACTCTCGGCAACGGCCACGACTCGGGCGAGACCACCAGCGACCAGGCGTGGCACGCTAGACTCGTCGATGCCATCGCCCACGATGCCATCGACCTGTGGCTCCAACCGATCGTGTCGCTGGAGAGCGGAATCGTGGAATTCCAGGAAGTGCTCCTGCGCCTGCCCGGCACCGAGGGCGCCTGCCCGCCCGACCAGTTCCTCCCGCCCGCGCGACGCTACAACCTGTTGCCGGAACTGGATCGATGCGTGGTCCGGAACGCGCTCGACCTGCTGCAATTCAATCCGTCGCTGCAACTGAGCATCAATCTCTCCGGTCGCACCGCCAGCGATCCGCGGCTGCCCGATTTTCTCCTCCGACAGCTGCGCCGAACCGGAGTGGAGCCCGACCGTATCCTGTTCGAGATCACCGAATCGGAGCTGATCACGGACCTCCCCCTGGCCATCGAACGCCTCGCCGTGCTGCGCGCCAAGGGGTTCCGTTTTGCGCTCGACGACTTCGGCCGCGGCTACAGCAGCTTCAGCTACCTCCGCGACCTGCCGGTGGAAATCGTCAAGATCGACGGTTCCTACACCCGGACCATCGCCGATGATCCCGCCAGTGCCGCCTTCGTCCGCGCCATCACCGAGTTGTCGCACGCCATCGGGCTGCGCTGTGTCGCCGAACACGTGGAGGACGAGGACGCCGCTCAAGTGCTCCGCGAACTCGAGGTCGATCTCGCCCAGGGATACCACCTCGGCCGCCCGCAGAGTTGCCTGACCCAGCGGCCGAGTCGCAAGACCGCCGACCGCGACGGCCTGATCCTGCCTCAGTAGCGAATCGTCCGAAGGCGTCGCTCACCGCTCCAGCGATCGTCCATCGCATCGTAGAACTTGTGGTAGACCACGAGGGAACCGGGCCGGCCTTCCTCCACCCAGTAGAGATCGACCTCGCCATCCGGCAACAGCACTTCAAAGGCGCTGACCGTGCCCGGGGGAACGTCGCGGCTGTTGCGGGATACCCGGCGCCCCTGCATGTACTCCCCGCCCTCTCCGACGTGGTAGGTGTCGCGACCCACGCGGACATCGACATCGTATCCGACGCCTCGCGGCTGCAGCCCCCAACTGATCGGCGGAATCGGCACGACATCGTCGTGGGGATGATCGTGCCCATGGCCGTGACCGGGACCCGACGGGGGCGGCGGCGGTGTTTCCGTGGTCACGCAGGAGGTGGTGGTCAGGAACGCGACGGCCGCGGGAAGGAGAAGCAGGAACGGGCGAATCATGGCACCAAGCTGCCGCTGGAGATTCACTGGTCAAGCCCAATCGGGTAGCGTTTCCGCTCCGCCGATTTCGAAGCGTTTTCGTCACAGGGGAGGCGCATCCAACAAAGTACCTTGGGCCTAACATTCCTTCGCGTTCGATCGTTTCGAAATGTGACTCACCCGCCGTGATCCGCCGTCTGCCCTTTCCGCACCGATGTCCCACGAGATCCCCGAACTTGCCGATAAAACGGCTCGCCCCTCCCCGCGAAAAGCGCGGGGAACGGTGATCGTGGCCGTGTTGGCGATCGCGGGGGTCACCGGGTGGTTCCAACGCGACCGGCTGGTGTCGGCGGGAAACGCCTTTTTTTCCCCCAACGAAGCATCCACCGCCGATCTCCGCGCCGAAATCGATCGGCTCGCCGAAGAACGCAACCAACTGGCTAACGAGGTCGAGGAGTGGCGCCAGGAAAGCCTCGGGGCCGAATCGTCCATCGACGCCTCCTTCGCGACCTCCGCCGGTCTTGTCGAGGAAATCGCGCTGCTGAAAGACCAGCTCGCGACGCTGGAAGACGAGAATCTCGGTCTCACCCGACGTCTCAACGAGCAGGAGCGAAATGCCTCGCGAAAACTCGACCGCTTGCAGGAGAAGATCGCCCAACTGGAAAGCCTCGCCCGCCACGAACGGCAAGAGTGGGACACCGAGGTCTCGCGCCTTCAGGCGGCCAACGACAACCTGGAGAAGCAGAACGCCCTCCTCAAGGATCGCCTCGCCGGCGCCCTGATGGCCTCCGTGGATCCGCCCGCCGGCACCAACGCCGCCGAAGCACTCGACCGCGGCAGCCTCGAAATCGATGCGCTCGAGCGACGCATCACCGAACTCGAGACCCAGCTGTCGGCCTCCGGTCGGCAGCGGAACCTTCTCGCCCGATCCCTCCAGGAAACCCGCGAAGACCAGGCCGCCACCAGCCTCACCGCCACTCTCTCCGCCGATGCCGGCGACCGCGTCATGGCCGACCTGAGCGAGCGATTCGCCGTGCTGCAGCGACAGGCCCGCGAATCGACCAACCGGCAGGAAAAGGAACGCCGCGCCTGGAACGAGGAGCGTTCCGTTCTCGTCGCCGCACGGGACGCCCTCCGGGCCGATGTCACCGCCCTCCGCGAGGAACTGGCCTCGTTGCGGATCGATTCCCCGTCGGAGTCCCCTCCCGCAGAAACCGCGCTCGAAACCGAAATCACGCCCCGCCCCGCCGAGGTCTCGGAGTCCGTCGAGAACCCGGGTCCCGTCCTCGTCGAGAAACCCGGGGCCCTCTCCGCGCCGGCCCGGCCCCTTTTCGAGAAACTGCTTTCTCTGGATGCTCCGCCGAACCAGCTCAAGGAGGCCTACGAAGGAATCACCGAACAAACCGGAGGCCGCCTCGCGCTGACGCTGCCGTTTCCCGCCGGTGGCGCTTCCCTCGAAGTCGAGGCAAGGGAGGAGATCCGGGCTCTCGTGGCCGCCTCGCCCGAAACGCGTTTTCTCGTCATCGGCTACGCCAGTATCGACGGCAGCGAATCGAGCAATCGGGAGCTGTCCTCCCGTCGTGCCCTCGCCACCGCCGAAGCCATCGCCGAGTCGGGGCCCGCTCACCCGGTGGAAGCCGTCTACTTCGGCCAGACGCGGCGCTTCGATTCCCGAAACCGCGCCGCCAACCGGGTCGTCGAAATCTGGAAGATCGACTGACGATCTCCGGGCAGCGCTCGTGCTCCGGGCCACGCTGAAGCGTGGACTCCAACGGAATTTCGTTGGATTGCAGGCTTCAGCCTGCCCGCCCAACAAAGACTATTTCGCCTTCGCGAAGTTCGCCTGGTGCCATTGCATCAGTTCGAGCCCCCGCTTCTCGTAGAAACGTTGGGCGGAATGATCGACGCCCTCGGCAATGAGCACGTCGTGGTCGATGCCCAGCTCTTTCAGGTAATCGGAGAACTTGAGATTGAACTCGTAATTGAAGCCCTTGGTTCCCACCCAGAGCCGGATCGGCAATTCGGGCCGACCTTCGCGCTCGGCGAACTTTTTCGCCAGATCCCATGCATTGTAACCGGGCGCGAAGACCACGTTCTCGCTCTCGGCACCGTTGTTTTCCTGTATGCGTTTTTCCGGCTCGTAGCCCGACCCGCCGGGCGCCGCCGAGACGAATAGCTCGGGATGCTTGAACATGATGCGGGTGGTGCCCCGCCCGCCCTGGCTGAATCCCTCGATGGCCCGCGCCTGCTGGCCGAGTGTTCGGTAGGTGGCGTCGATGTGAGGAATGGTCTCCTTCACGAAGACATCCTCGCCACTGCCGTTCTCGATCTGCGGGTAGTTGTACCAACTCATCGGTCCACCGTTGGGAAATACGTAGATGGTCGGCGCGATCTCACCCGCCTTGATGGCCGCATCGACGAAACTCGACAGCCGGATGCTCTTGAACTCTCCTCCGGGCCTACCGCCGTGGAGGTGATAGACCACCGGGTAGCGCTTCTCCGCGTTCTTCGCATCGTCGTAGCCGGGTGGCAGGTAGATGTAGTAGCCGACCTCCCGCTCCATCGACGGGCTTTCGAAAGTCCCGTGCTTCAGTCCCTCCGGCAGCTTCATCGACTCGAACCGCTCCTCCGGCACCGGACTCACCCAGCTGAACTTCGGCGCGGGCGCCTTCTTTTTCTTCGCCCCTTCCTGGGCCGAGAGCGATAAAACTGAAAGAATGGCCAACAAGAGAAGTGAGAACGTCTTCATGGTCGATAATCGTGGGAAACGATCAGCGGAAATAAGCGAAGATCAGCGGTTCACAGATCCCCGTCGGTCACCGCGCCCTCCGAAGCCGAACTCACCAGCTTGGCGTACTTCGCCAGCACACCGCGCTTGTAGTTGGGCTTGGGCTGCTTCCACTTCTTCTTCCGCTCGTCGAGTTCCTTCTTGGACACGTGCAGGGTCATCTCGCGCTTCTCGGCGTCGATGGTGATCTCGTCGCCGTTCTTCACCAAGCCGATGGGGCCGCCGACGAAGGCTTCGGGCGTGGTGTGCCCGATCACGAAACCGTGGCTGCCACCGGAGAAACGACCGTCGGTGATCAGGGCCACGTCCTTGCCGAGTCCCTGGCCCATGATGGCGCCGGTGGGCCCGAGCATCTCCCGCATTCCGGGACCGCCCTTGGGGCCCTCGCCGCGGATGACGACGATGTCGCCCTTCTTGATCTTGCGTCCGAGAATGGCCTTCATCGCCTTTTCCTCGCCCTCGAACACCTTCGCGGTCCCCTTGAACTGGAGCCCTTCCTTGCCGGAGATCTTGGCCACCGCACCCTCGGGGGCGAGGTTGCCGTAGAGCACCACCAGGTGACCGTCCTTCTTGATCGGTTTGTCGAAACCGCGGATCACGGTCTGGCCCTTCGGGTAGGTGGCCTTCACGTTCTTGAGGTTCTGCGCCACCGTCTGTCCGGTCACCGTCATGCAATCGCCGTGGAGGAGTCCCTTGTTGAGGAGCATCTTCATCAGCGGCAGCGTCCCGCCGATCTCGACGAGCTTCATCATAACGTGCTGGCCGCTCGGCTTGAGGTCGGCGAGCACCGGGGTCTTCTTCCCGATGCGGGTGAAGTCGTCGATCGACAGCTTCACGTTGGCCGCCTGGGCCATGGCCAGGAGGTGGAGCACCGCGTTGGTGGAACCGCCGAGCGCCGTCACCACGGTGATCGCGTTCTCGAAGGCCTTCCGCGTCATGATGTCCCGCGGGCGGATGTTCTTCTGGATCAGGTTCACCACCGCCGCGCCGGCGTCGAAGCTGTCCATCAGCTTCTCGTCGCTGACCGCGGCCTGGGCCGAGCTGTTGGGCAGGCTCATGCCGAGGGCCTCGATGGCGCTGGCCATGGTGTTGGCGGTGTACATGCCGCCGCAGGAACCGGGTCCGGGAATGGCGGTCGCGGTCACGCCGTCGAGTTCACCGTCCGAGATCTCCCCGGCGGAATGTTTTCCGATGGCCTCGAAGACGGAGACGATGTCCACGTCCTGCCCGTCGTGGCAACCGGGGCGGATGGTCCCGCCGTAGACGAAGACTCCGGGCCGATTGAGCCGCGCCATGGCCATGACGCAACCGGGCATGTTCTTGTCGCAACCGCCGATGGCGACCACGCCATCCATCCCCTCGCAGCCCACCACCGTCTCGATGGAATCGGCGATGACCTCGCGGCTCACCAGCGAGTACTTCATCCCCTCGGTCCCCATCGAGATCCCGTCGGAGATGGTGATGGTGTTGAACTCGATCGCCTTGCCGCCGGCGGCGTCGATGCCCTTGACCGATTCCTTGGCGAGCCCGTCGATGTGCATGTTGCAGGGCGTCACCATGCTCCAGGTCGAGGCCACCCCGACGATGGATTTCTGGAAATCCTCCGTTTCAAAGCCGACCGGGTAGAGCATGGCCCGGCTGGCGGCGCGGTCCGGTCCATCGAGCATGGGACCGGAATACTTGCGGTGCGCGGGCGAGGTCTGGGAAGCGGATTTCTTGGCCGCCTTGCGGGCGGACTTCTGGGGAGCTTTCTTGGCCATGAGGGGAGAAAAAATGCGGTTACAGGGGAAACCCCAACGATTCGCTCTCCCCGCCCCAGCGTCAAGGCGGGAAAGGCTTGGAGCCGTCGCGTCGATTCACTTGTAGGCCAGCGACTCCTGTCGCGGCTCGGCGGGAATGGGCGAGATGGCAATCCCGCGTGACAGAACCGGGAGATAATCCCATGCTACTCCCCATCGTGTCCGATCCGCCGGAAATGTCCCCAGACGAAGTCGAGCTTCGCCAGTTGGCGCACGAGGTGAGAAACCTCCGCCGGCTGGTCATCGCGATCCTGATCCTGGCGCTGGTCATGCTGACCCTGGCGAGCCTGCATGCGTTTTTCTCCCTGCCACAGTATGGCTTCGTCCTTGAAGAAATGGTGGGAGGCCGTCCGCTGCCGAAAGCCACCGCCATCACGCTCGCGATCGGTTCGTCGTTTCCCGTCCTCCTCACTCTCGCTCTGCTCCCCATCGCTTCGATGGCTTGGCTTTGGATCCAGCGGAAACAACCGGCGGCACCGGTGTTCGCGATGCTCTGTCTCTGCGTTCTGCTCATGATGTTCCTCGTCTGGACCCACCTGGCTCTCGCGCTTCCAATGCGCCAGGTGATCACCGGCATCGGTGGTCTCTGAAGGGATCGTTTCGAGCGCCCAGTCCGGGATTGCCGTCAACCGGCGACAGATGCCGGCTTGCGCGCAGAACTGCTCATGTTTACAGTATTTTTCCGTGAACACGAACACCAACACCGCCGGCAATCGACTCGACACGGTCGGGCAGTTGCGCGGCCTGCTGCGGGAGCGTTTTCCCGAGGCTCATCGCACCCTCCCCCCGTCGCCGCCGCCTCCCGACACGAAGGCGGCTCCCGTTTCCCCGGAACACGGCGAGATCGCGACGACGGTCGCCGCCCCTTCACCGCCGAACCTCCACACGCCGGAAGCCCCTCTCGGCGTCGCCCTGCTCGATGAACTGGACGCGGGCAGCGGCCTGCCGCCGGGCGCCTGCGTGGAGATCGTCGGTCGCCGTCCCGGCAGCGGCGGCGGCAACCTCGTCACGGCCCTCGTCCAGGCCGCGGCGGTGGGAGAAAATCCGCACCCGCTGGCGCTCATCGACGGCGCCGACAGCTTCGATCCCACTCTCATGAGCGACGCGCCCGGCGCCTCGGGCGCGCTCTGCCGGCACCTGCTCTGGGTGCGCTGCCGGCATCGCATCGACCACGC
>JAUIGT010000298.1 GCA_030432615.1 Verrucomicrobiia bacterium | reverse complement strand
GCCGCCGCCATGAAGTCGCCCACCGAGCTGGACGGACCGCGCGTCCGGATCTGCGCGAACGACGACTACCCGTGGGAATTCACCGAGAACGCCGGAAAGGGACGTGGGCTGAACGAGGCGCCGCAGATCCTGAAGACCGAGCGGCGCACCTTCGTGACCTATTCCTGCGGCGGCTCCTGGCTCCCCACCTACAAGCTGGGTCGGCTGGAGTTGACCGGCAGCGATCCACTCGATCCCTATGCCTGGGTGAAGCACGACCGCCCCGTCTTCACCTCGACCGACCGAACCTTCGGGGTCGGCCATTCCTGTTTCGTTTCCTCGCCGGATGGCATGGAACTCTGGCATGTCTACCACGCCAAGCGCGACCGGGAGAACGGCTGGCGGCGCGCGGTTTTCGTTCAGCCCATGGACATCGGGGACAACGGCTTTCCCCGTTTCTTCAAGCCGGTAGCGCCGGGAGCCGTTCTCGACCGTCCCGCCGGCGAAGCATCCCTGCCGAAAGCCGAACTTCCCTTCATCTCGAATCTGGATGCGGAAAGCGCCGCGCCGTGGAGCGCCTTCGGTCATCATCAGTTCATCTCCTTCGAAAAGGAAGGGCTTCACCTCGGCCGCGTCCCGGAGCAGCCGGTCAACGACTATCGAAGCGGGGAAAAGGTCATCCTGAAACGTGAACTGCCGGACGATCTCAACATCGAGGTCACCCTCGGTTTCCGCGATGGCGAGGACGCCACGGACGCCGGCATCCTGCTTCGCACCACCGGCGCCTCGCTGGGCTACGACGGCCAGCGTGGCTATTTCGTGGGGCTGATTCCGAAGACCGACCTGCTCGTCTTCGGGAAGACGGATGGCAGCAAGTGGACCGAACTGGCCCGCGCCGGCGCCGACATCGATCCCGCGAAACCGCAGACACTTCGCGTGGAGGCAAAGGGAAATCGTTTCACCGTCTTCCACAACGGACGCGAGGCTCTCGTCGCCGAGGACGACACCTACGACCGCGGTCGGGCCGGCCTCCGGGTGGTGAACACTCACGCCGTCTTTTCGGGCCTCAAGATCGAATAGCCGTTTCACGTGGCCGCCGTCGCCAGAGACGGTGTGACGATTCGTCGATCGGGGTGAAATCCAGATTCCTCGAGATTTCCGGCACGGATCTCCCACGGCTTCGCTTCGCTCACCACGGAGTTCCACGGATGGTTCCGCCAGGTTCCTCATCACCACACGGTCTCTCACGAACGCGGCTGAAGCATTGGACACACGGCATCACGTGCTTGCGTCGCGGTCCCTGTCGGATGTGGTAAGGTTCGCGATTTTCCTTCCCGAAAACCATGGGTTCTCCCTCCCTTTTTCCTTCCTTCTTTCTCCCGATCCGCACCCTGGCGGCAACCGTCGCGGTGTGCCTTTCCGTCCACGCCGTCGCGGCCAAACCCGCTTGGGAGGACGTCCGGCCGGTGCTCGAGAAATACTGCTACTCCTGCCACGGCGGCGAAGAGACCGAGGGAGAAATCGACCTGAAGGCACTCCACGCGAAACCCGGGGTCGCGGCGAACTACGATTTCTGGGAGAACGTCATGTGGGTGATGGAGGACGAGGAGATGCCTCCGGAGGACGATCCCCAACCGACTCCGGCCGAGAAACAGCAACTCCTGGAATGGCTGGGTGGAGCCCTCGTCGCCGCGGCCAACGCCAACGCCGGCGACCCGGGCCTCGTCACCATTCGCCGACTCACCAACGTCGAATACGACCACACCATCCGCGACCTCACCGGGATCGATTTCGACCTCGCGAAGAACTTCCAACCCGATGGCGGCGGCGGCGAGGGATTCTCCAATGTCGGGGACGTCCTCTTCGTCAATCCCCAGCAACTCGGCAGCTATCTCTCGGCCGCCCGCGAACTGACCGATCACGCCAGCATCCTGCCGGGACGCGGCATTCGTTTTTCGAAACAACGGGTCGGATTGCGCAGCCCCGTCCAGTTCAAGACCGAGGCCGAGCAGGCGCTCTACATCTGGTACCAGAAGATGGCGGAACCTCACCTGCCCCAGGACGGCGAGGATCGGCGCGAGGACGAGTACATGCTCGCCGCCTGGAAGTTCAAGCACCGCGAGAAGACCGGTGCCGGTTCGCTCGACCAGTTGGCGAAGGAAGCCGGGCTCGCTCCCGCCTTTCTCCACAACTGGTGGGAACTGCTGAACTCCGAGAAACCGGACTCGCGTTTCCTCGATCTCATCCGGGTGCCCTGGCGTGAGCTGCCCGGTCCCGCCGCCGACAAGCCGAAGGAAGTTCCCGCCGAAGTAACCCGGCGCATTCTCGACATCGAGGCCAAGCACCTCGCCTGGAACAAGCGCGAGGGAGAGGGCTGGGTCCGCACCCAGCGCCGCCAGCAGGACACCGACGGTCTCCGCACCCGCACCATCGTCCTCACGATCCCGGAAGGCGAACCACTTCACCTCGTGGCCGGCGACTTCGGCGACGGAAATCGGGGCGACCTCATCCTCTTCGAGGCCATCGAGATCGAGCGCGGCGGCAAGCGCGTCAACTACGTCGATTGGCTGAAGCAGCAGATCGAGGCAAAACGAAAGCAGATCGCCGAGCTGGAGAAAAAACCGGAAGCGGAGCGCAAGGGCCTCGACACCCTCAAGCAATTCAACCAACAGGGTCAGGCGATCCTGGCTCGTTTCGGCAAGCATCCGCAGGAGGGCCGCCAAGTCGGCCCCAAGCAACTCGCGGTGCGGCCCCCGGAACTCATTCGCCTGCCCTTCGAGGGGAAGGCCAGGGTCCGGGTCAGCGCCAAGATGGATCTCGAGTTTCCCGAGGCCGAGCACGGCTCCCACCAGTGGACCATCGCCGGCGCCAACCCGCCCGATCCGAAGGAGATCATTCCCGGTGCCCTCATCATCTACAAGCGCCAGACCGAGATCGCCCGCCGGATCATGGGCGACTTCGGGCAGATGAAGGTGGCCTTTCCCGACGAATACAATCGCCTGCTCGAGGAAGTCGCCCGCAACTACCTGCGCGGCGGCAAGGGCAACGGAGTCTACTACCTCAGCGACGAGCAGTTGCGCGCCACCCTCACCGAGGGACAGCGCAAGGCCCACGAGCAGATGCTGCGCGACTGGGCCCTGTTGCGGAATCCGAAGCCGCCGGAGAAGGTGCAGCAGGAGATCGACCAGGGAATTCTCGAACACCTCCACGCCTTCGCCTTCCGCGCCTGGCGACGTCCGCTCGCCGATGCCGAGAAGGAAATGCTGACCGCGGTCTACCACGAGGCCCGCTCCCGTGAGATGGATTCCGAGTCGGCCGGGCGCGAGGTCCTGATGCGCATCCTGATTTCCCCCGATTTCCTCTTCAAGCTGGAGCAGGACCGCGAGCCCGGCATCCACCCGGTGACACCGTGGGAACTGGCCACGCGGCTGAGCTATTTCCTGTGGTCCTCGACGCCCGATGCCGCCCTGCTGAAAGCGGCGGCTGACGGCAAGCTATCGAAACCCGAGGGACTTCGCGCCCAGGTACGACGGATGTTGAAGGATCCGAAGGCCGGCGCCCTGGCGGAGGAATTCGCCGGGCAGTGGCTGGAGTTCCACGGATTCTCCGAGCACAACGCGGTCGACCCGAAACAGTTCCCGGAGTTCACCGACGAACTCCGCGCCGACATGCATCGCGAGTCGCAGCTCTTCTTCGAGCACCTCATCCGCGAGGACCGGCCCGTCCGGGAGATCCTGATGGCGGACTACACTTTCCTCAACGAACGACTCGCGAAACACTACGGTGTTCCCGGCGTCGAGGGCGGCGCGTTCCGCAAGGTCCCGGTCGCGAAATACCAGCGCGGCGGCGTGCTCGGGATGGGCAGCGTGCTGACGAAGACCTCCTTTCCCCGGCGCACCAGCCCGGTGGCGCGTGGCCATTGGCTGCTGGTCTCCGTCCTCGGCCAACCGACTCCGCCTCCGCCCAGCGAAGTCCCGGAACTCGAGGCCATCACCGACGCCAAGACGCTGCGCGAAAAGCTCATGCGTCACCGCGAGGAAAAGGCCTGCGCCTCCTGCCATGCCAAGATCGATCCGCTCGGCTTCGCGCTCGAGGGCTTCGACGCCATCGGCCGGCTGCGGGACAAGGACGACTTCGGCCAGCCCATCGACCAGACCGGGACGCTCGCCGACGGCACCACCTTCGAGGGCGTCGCGGGGCTGCGCGCCTACCTCGCCGAGAACGCGGCCGATACCTACACCCTCTTCGCCCGCAAGCTCATCGGCTACGCCACCGGCCGCGGCGTCCTCGCCACCGATCGCCAACTGATCGAGTCGATCCGCGATCAACTGAAAAGCGGCGAAGGCCGTTTTTCCGAGGCCATCCTCGCCGTGGTCGAGAGCCGCCAGTTCCGGAACCGGCACAACGAGGTGGTGGCCGCCGACTGAAGCGCCGAATGGCGCCAACCCGGAATCGAAGCCGCCCGGATCCTGCTGAACCTTTCGCCCAGAGACTTTCCCCCATCTTCCTCTTGTCATCCCGAGCGAGGAACGAGCCGAGGGATCTCCCAAGCCACCCCAAGCTCTGGCCAATCAAAATCCGCGCAACCGCCACAACGGAAACATTGCCAATCGAGAACGGTTTTTCCCCCAATAGAGAGATCCTTCGGCTCGCAAGCTCGCTCAGGATGACAAGAACTACTTTTTCCATTTCACCATGAATCCCGACAACCTCCCCCACTCCTCCCGCCGTCACCGCCTGCCCTCGCGCCGTCACTTCCTGCGCGGAGCTGGCGTCGCCTTCGGCCTGCCCTGGCTGGAGTCGATGAATGCCTGGGGCAGCACCGCCGCCGGCAAGGCGGGCGCCGCCGCGCAGACGGAAGCCCCGCGCCGCTTCGCCGCCCTCTTCATGGGCAACGGCGTCAATCCCCATCACTGGGGCGCCACCAACGGCCCGAAGGGAATGGAACTGATGAAGACCCTGACCCCGTTGGAACCGGTCAAGGATCGACTGCTGGTGATGAAGGGACTCTGGAACCCGACCACCATCGAGGGACCGGGTGGTCACTACCCGAAGATGAACGTGCTCTCCGGCCTGACGGTGAAGCAGACCACCACCGACGTCCAGGTGGGCACCACCATGGACCAGGTCATGGCCAACGAGATCGGCCGGTCCACGCCCATGCCCAGCATCGTGCTCGGGACCGAACCGCCGCGCTACAGCACCGACAGCGGCTTCACCTCCCTCTACTCCGCCTACATTTCCTGGAGCAGCCCCACCACCCCCGCACCCAAGGAGATCTATCCGCAGCAGGCCTTCGACCAGCTGTTCGACGATGGCAGCAAGCGTCGTCGCGACAAGAGCGTCCTCGACCTGGTGCTTTCCGACGCCAAGAGTCTCCGCAACAAGGTCAGCAGCCGCGACGCCCAGAAACTCGACGAGTATTTCACCTCCGTCCGCGAGCTGGAGCAGCGCATCGAGCGCGCCGAGGAACTCTCGAAGAAGGAAACCAACGGTCAGGGCTGGCAGCCGACGGTGAAGAAGCCCACCTTTCCCCGCCCCGAGGCCGGCATTCCCGCCGACGTCCGCGATCACCTGAAGCTCCAGCTCGACATCATGGTGCTGGCCTTCCAGATGGATCGCACGCGCATCGCCAGCATGATGCTGAACAACGATCTCTCCCAGATGAACTTCGGCTTTCTCGGGAACATCAAGGGCGGCCAGCACGAACTTTCCCACCACGCCGGGAACGCCGAGCGGCTCGACATGTACCAGCGGGTGAACCAGTATCACATGCTGCTTCTCAGCGAGACGCTCCAGAAGATGGACCAGACCGACGAGGGCGAACGTTCCCTGCTCGACAACAGCATGATCCTGTTCTGCTCCAGTCTCTGGGACGGCAACGCCCACGATTCCCGGCAGTTGCCCATCCTCCTCGCCGGCGGCGGCGGAGGCACCCTCAAGGGCGGCCGCATGCTCGACTACAGCAAGGAGGAGAACCGCAAGCTCTGCCGACTCCACCTCGCGGTCATGGACCGCATGGGCGTGAAGATGGATCGCTTCGGCGACGCGGAATCGGCTTTGACCGATCTCGGTTGAAGTCGCCGGGGGCGCGGGCGTCTCGCCTGGCCGAGTAGGCGGAAACCGCTTCGCCCCATCACCGATTGTTCTCCGTCGGCCGGAAGGTCAACACCACGCGGAATCGGTGGTTGGCGGGTTGGTGATCCAGCCAGGGCTCCTGGAAAAGGTAGTAGCCGCGTTCCTCGAAAAACGCGATCCGTTCGCGGATGGCTTCTTCCACCTCGGAGAATCTCGTCAGGTCCGGCAGCCAATCCATCCGGTGCTCCATGCGCCGGTCCACCGAACAGAATCGTTCGATGATGGCGTCCTCGAACTCCTGGACCAGGGAGAGGGCCTTGCTTTTCGGGGTCGAGCCAGCGGTGTTGTCGCCTTCCATGGAACTACCATACGTCGGAGCCGGATTTCCGGGAGCGCCTTTCCTGCCGATGGGAGAACCGTTCAGATTTTTCCCTCGGCCGCCAGGTCCGCATCGAGGCGCGCCTGATAGGCCGCCCTGGCGCGTTCATCGATCCGGCAGCGCTCCGCGAAGAAGACGGCCCCCAGGGCCTGGCGCGTCTTGTCGCCGGAGGTGTTTCCTTCCGCCCAGTGAATGGTGAGCGAATGATGGGCGAGGACGTGGCCCGCCCGACACGGGAAATCGACGCGATTGTCAAGGTCGTTGGGAATGCCGAAATCGAGAATGCTCTGCGAGAAGCCCAGGGTGCCCGAACGCCCGTGGGCACGCATGCCGTATCGATGCGAACCGCGGACGTAGTTCACGCAGCCCTGCTCGGGCGCCACGTCCTCCAGCGCGATCCACAGGGTGACGGCGCGGTTCGGGGTCAGGTGAAAGTAGTAGCCATCCTGGTGCGGCGGCGTCGGGGTGCTGGCGCGGGGGGACTTGTTGAAATACTGCAGATTCCGGGTGACCACCGGTTCGCCCAGGCAGGTCTCGGCGAGGGTGTGAAGTGCGGAGCCTGCCGAGACCAGATCCCCGAAGAACGGATCGCGTTTCTCCATGCTCTGGAGCTGCTTCAGTGTGGTCGGGTCGCGCTTGTCGTCGTAGTAGACTTCCTTCTCGGGCAAGCGGGGAACGATTTCGCGGACGTAGCGCGCGTGCTGCTCTCGAATCTCGTCCAACTCGGCTTCGGGAAAGAATCCCGGCAGCGAAACGTAACCGTCCCGCTCGAAGGCGGATCGAATCGAGACCGCCCGGTCCTTGATTTCCGATGGGTGCATGATCGTTTCCGTTCGCGTTACCTGGCGTCTCCGAATCGCAGCGCGTAGAGATCGGCGTCCTTCATCACGATTCGCAACCGGACCGGCTGCCCGGCCAGATCGGCCAGGTCGGCGGTGCTTTCCCACCTTGCCGTGCGTTCGATTTCGTTGCCGATGATCTCGCGGCATTCGGCCAGGGTGAATCCGGGAATGGGCTCGCCCTCGGCCGTCTGCAGCTCGATACGGATTCCGCCCGCCGCCGAGGTGGCGAAGTTCAGGAACAGGGATCCGCCCTCGAAAATCAGCGGCCTGGTCAGCACTTCCCCGCCGCCGTATTCTGCCCGGAGGGAACCGAATCCGTCCAGCCGCAGCGAATAGCGTCGCAGGTGCGCGGTGGGCTGGGCGTAGTTCTGGTTGGTGTAGATCGACAACTCCGTCGGCCCGCTCCGGA
>JAUIGT010000297.1 GCA_030432615.1 Verrucomicrobiia bacterium | reverse complement strand
CGCGCCGAGGCAGGAGATCGAGCGGACCGGCGCCACGACGTTGTCGAGCACGTAGCGCCAGTGGCAGAGCATGTCGAGGATGATGCCGCCGCCATCCTCCTTGCGATAGTTCCAGGAAGGGCGCTGGGCGGGCTGGTTCTCGTCGTGACCGGTGAAGACCCAGTAGCCGAACTCGCCGCGGACGGAGAGGATGCGACCGAAGAATCCCTGGTCGATCAGGGTCTGCACCTTGCGCAGGCCGGGAAGCCAGAGCTTGTCCTGGACGACGCCGTTCTTCACCCCGGCGTCGCGGCAGACGTTGGCGAGGCGGATGGCTTCGTCGAGCTCGGTCGCGGTCGGTTTCTCGCAGTAGATCGCTTTGCCGGCCGCAGCCGCCATCTCCACGAAGCGGGCCCGGTGCAAGGTCGAGGAGGCGTCGAAGAAGATGGCGTTGTGATCGTCGGCAAGTGCGCTGTCGAGGTCCGTAGTGTAGCGGGCCACGTCATGGGCCTCGGCGAGGCGGCGGAGTTTCTCCTCGCTTCGTCCGGTGAGGATGGGATCGACCTGAACGCGGGTTCCGTCGGAGAGAACGACTCCGCCCTGGTCGCGAATCGCGAGGATGGAGCGGATGAGGTGCTGGTTGGTGCCCATGCGCCCGGTGACGCCGTTGAGAATGATGCCGATGGTCTTCATGATGGAATGGGAAACGTTGATCTGTGCTGAATTGCCTCAACTGTGCTGGAGGTAGGCGTCTTTGATTTTTTCGAGAAATTCGTCCTGGTCGCTCTCCCACCAGCGGGTGGAAAAAATCTCGACCTCGTTGAAGCCGGTGAAACCGGTGGCCTTGACCATCGCCCGGATGCCGGAGACATCGATGCAGCCTTCGCCCATGAGCCCGCGGTCGGTGAGCAGGTGGCTGGTCGGGGTCATCCAGTCGCAGATGTGGAAAGCGAAAAGGCGATCGAGTTCACCCGCCTTGGCGATCTGATCGGGGAGGGTGTCGTCCCACCAGACGTGGTAGACATCAAGGGCGATGCCGACGAGAGGATGATCGAGTCGGTCGCAGGCGGCGTGGGCCTGGGCCATGGTGTTGATGGCGGAGCGATCGTCTGCATACATGGGATGGAGCGGCTCGATGGCGAGCTTGATCCCCGCGGACTCGGCCTCGGGGAGGACGGCGGCGATTCCATCGACGATCTGGGAGCGGGAATCCTCCAGCGATTGGCCCGTCGCCGCCCCACAGACAAGCACGATCAGGGGCGCGCCGATGGAGGCGGCTTCCTCGATGGCCCGCCGGTTGTCGTCGATTGCTTCCTGTCGTTTCTGGGCAGTGAGGGCGGGGAAAAAGCCACCCCGGCAGAGCGAGACCACCTCCATCCCGGAGTCGGCCAGTTGGCGACCGACCGTTTCCGGGTCGCGTCCTTCCAACTTGTCACGCCAGACGGTGATGCCGGCGATACCGGCTTTCGCGTAGCGCTCCATGGCCGTTTCGATGTCCCACGGCTTCGTGGTCGCGGTGTGGACGCAGAGGCGGGAGAGATCCGGAATCGGGTGCGGGGAGGTCATGGCGGTGACTACCATACTCCGCGAATCGGCGATCGGAGGCTAGAACGACCAAGGTTTGAATAGCATTTTTTCGACGGAAAATTGATGCTATCGTTCGGGCGTGCTGGGATTGCGTTCGCTCCTCTTCGAAGACCTGGAGATCACCGCGCCGGGAATGCGGATCCTTCGATTCAGTCTCAACCGTCACTTGCCGGAGACGCACTGGGTTCGACCGCATCGGCATGAGTTCGCGCAGGTGCTGGCCTACCTTTCCGGCTCCGGTTGGCAGTCGGTCGAGAGTGAGCGGATTCCCGTTTCCGCCGGGCGGGTCATCGGGGTTCCCGCAGGGGTCGAACATGCCTTCGTGAAGGAGAAAGCCCGCTCCCCTCTCTGCCTGGCGATCGATTTCGAGGCGGAACCCGGGACCCTCTCGGCGGTAGAGACGCGGCTGCTCAAAGCCGAGGCATTGACCGAGATCCGGCGTGGACTTTCGTGGTTGGCGAAACAGCGCGAAGTGCGGGCACCGTCGGGCCTCCATCTGCGCGAGGCCGGAGTCGTGCTCCAGGTGGCCGGTCTGCTGGTGGAGACGCTGGCCGTTCCCGAGAACCAGGCACTCGTTGCCGGTCGCTCCGCCGGATCGCGTTTCGCGGGACGCGTGCGGCGCCTGTTGCGGGAGCATTCGCCGGAGGAGTGGAAGGCGGGAATGATCGCGGTCAAACTGGGCATCCAGCGGGATCACCTGAACCGGTTGCTGAAACAGGAATGCGGTCTCACTCTGGGACAACTCATCGCCGATCACCGGCTCGAGGCGGCGCGCCGGGGTCTGGAGCAGTCCGGGCGGGAAATCCAGGAAGTGGCGAACGAGGTCGGAATACTCGATCCCAACTACTTCGCCCGCTGGTTCCGCCGCCAGACCGGACTGACTCCTTCCACGTGGCGGCAGCGGCATGGACGAGCGTGAGTGCTAGGAGGATCCGGATATCATCAGTACTGGAATTTCTTGCACGGATGGAACACGGATAAGGCGCGGACTTCCACGGACGTTTTGGGACTGATCCTGACCAACAGGGTTGAGTCGCTAATCCGACAGGGTTTGGTGTGCCGTGGAACGCGATGAGGCATCGTCGCCTTGCGACTGGCGTCGGCTGATGGGGCGACGAAGGATCGTCACGGTCCATTCCCTACCCGAACAACTTCATGAATGGCTTGCCCTGGTTGATGACCGGGTTTTCCTCGGTGCCGTTGTTCATGTAGATCAGTTCTCGGGCGTCGAGGCCGAGGGACCAGAGGATGGTGGAATGGAGGTCGTGGACGTGCTGGGGATCCTCGACGGCGTAGAGGCCGAGTTCGTCGGTGGAACCGAGCGTCTGGCCGCCCTTCACGCCGCCGCCGGCCATCCACATGGTGAAGCCCCACGGATTGTGGTCGCGTCCGTCGCCCTTCTCCGACATCGGGGTGCGTCCGAATTCGCCGCCCCAGATGACGAGAGTCTCGTCGAGGAGGCCCCGCTGCTTGAGATCGCGGATGAGGGCCGCGGTCGGTCGATCGACCTCGGCGCAGCGGTCGGTATGATTTTTCTCGATCCCCTTGTGGGCGTCCCACTTGGAACCGGTGCCGCAGAAGACCTGGACGAAGCGGACGCCGCGCTCGACGAGACGCCGGGCGAGAAGGCAGTTCTTGGCCACGGCATCGGTTTTCTCGCCACCGACGCCATACATGTCCTGGATGTGCTGGGGCTCCTCCTCGAGATTCACCGCGAGGGGGATTTCGGACTGCATCCGGTAGGCGAGTTCGAAGCTCTTGATGCGGGCATCGAGATCGGTCTGGAACTTCCGAGGCTCCATGTGCTGGCGGTTGAGCTGGTTGATGAAGTCGATCCGACCGCGCTGGCGGGCGTTGCTGACACCGGTCGGGTTGGCGAGGTTGGCGACGGGTTCGTCGCCGAACTTGAACTGGGTGCCCTGGTAGGTCGAGGGCATGAATCCGGTGCCCCAGTTGCGGGTGCCGTTGAAGGGCTTGGCGTCGTTGTCGGTGAGGACGACGAAAGAGGGCAGGTTGTCGTTTTCCGAACCGAGCCCATAGGTGGCCCAGGCGCCGAGCGAGGGACGGCCGGCAAGGATGGAGCCGGTGTTCATCTGGCAGACGGAACCGACGTGATTGAGCCCGTCCTGGTGGCAGGAACGGATCACGGAGATGTCATCGACGATGCCAGCGGTGTGGGGGAGCCAGTCGGAAACCCAGGTTCCGGACTGCCCATGCTGTTTCCAGGTCCGTTTTTCCCCGAGAATGGGGGAATCCTGCTCGCCCATGGCGGTAAGGGGACGATTGAAGCTCTCCGGCAACGGTTTCCCGGCCAGCTTGTTGAGCAGGGGCTTGGGATCGAAGAGGTCGATGTGCGAGGGGCCGCCTTCCATGAAGAGGAAGATGACGGACTTGGCCTTGCCCTTGCCGTGATGGGGAACCGGGTTGGGCACGCCGCCGTAGCCCATGGCGCCTTGCTTGAGGAGCAGGTCGGTCAACGCCAGCGATCCGAATCCGGCCCCGGCGCGGGCAAGGAAATCGCGACGGGAGTGGGCGCGTTCGTAGTGGGGAAGTTTCATGGGAGCGTGGGGAAAAGGAGAACCTCTGATCAGCGCTTGTATTCGCTTATGTGGTTTGAATAGACTGATCCGGAGTTTCTGCGTTCCTGGTTTTCTCAGTCGATGTAGAGGAATTCGTTGGAGTTCAGCAGCGCGAGGCTGAGATCGACGAAAGAGGCGAAGCGGGGATCGCTCGGCTGGCCGAGTTCCTTCTGCATGGCGACCGGCACGGTTCGGACGAAGGGTGCCGAAAGTTTCGGCTGGGAAAAAGCAGCCGAAACGAGGGCGTCGCCGGCGGGCTTTTTGCCGACGAGGAGTTCCTCGGCCTTCAACGGGTGATCGGTGAGGACGAAGCGGGCGATGGAGCCGTCGAACATCGAGCTGCGTTGGTCGCGTCCGCCCAGGTAGAGGCGCCGCTCGGGGCGCGAGATCGGACCGGCGAAGGGGTGGGGAACGATGGCGGTCTGGACCTTGGCCTGGGGATCGGAGAGATCCTTTGCGTAGAAGGTCACGGTTCCGCCCTCCTTGGTGGTGTCAGTCTCGATCACGGCCGCGACGTAGTAGGGCGTCCGGGTGGGAATGCGGAGGTCGGAGGCGATGACCTCGTAGCGGGGATTTCCGGCGATGTCCTCGCCGACGATCTGCATGATGAGATTGTTCGGCTGGTAGCGGGACTTCTCGCTGGTGATGCCGAGCGACCAGCCGAAGCCGGTGGTGTCGAGGTCGGAACTGTTGCCACTCCATCGTCCGGCGATGGTGCGGACGGAAGCATCGGGATAGAGCGAATCGAGCGAGAGCACGGCCTGGACGGTGAAGCTGTCGCCCTCGTGGCGCGGCAGGTCGCGGATCTCCACGCGCTCGTAGAAGGAATCCGGTTGCACGTTGACGGCCTGGTCGGCGCTGAGCGGATTCTTGGGAAAATCCTTGAAGGCGGTGGTCTTCACCTTCGGCTCGGGCATGCCGCCATCCTTCGGCGTGATCGGCTTGGCGGCCTCCGCGGCCTGGATCTCGAGAAAGGCTTCCGCCTGGCTGAGTTCCTCGGCGCTCGGTTCGCGACCGAGCACGAGTTCGAAGGCGCGATCGATGGCCTCGGCGGTGCCGCCGGCGTCGAGCGCCTGCTCCGCCACGGTGGCGGCGCGGGCGTTGACGAAGTCGTTGTTCAGCATCACCAGCGCCTGCGGGGCGGTGGTGGTGACGTCGCGGCGGGCGCAGGAGTTGAAGCCGTCGGGACCGTCGAAGGTGTTGAGAAAAAGCGTCCGCGTGTTCCGCATGAGCCGCTGGTAGATGGCGCGGCGCTTGGTGCTCTCGCCGGAAACGCCTTCGCCGAACATCGTGGGATCCAGCTCCGAACTGACGCAGAGCGCCGCATCGCGAACCTGCTCGGCCTCGAGACGGCGAACCCGCTGACGCCACAGCAACTGGTTCCCGGGATCGGCGGCCATGGCTTCGGGGGAGGCCTCGACCACGGAGGCCTGGCGCCAGGTGGCGGAATTCATGAGGAGCCGGTGCATCTGCTTGAGGCTCCAGTTTTTCGCCGTCATCTGGCGGGCGAGCCAGTCGAGCAGTTCCGGGTGGGTGGGCAGCTGGCCCTGCTTGCCGAAATCGTTCGAGCTTTTGACGATGCCTTCGCCGAAATGGTAGTGCCAGAGCCGGTTGACGATGACGCGGGTGCTGAGCTGGTTGTCGGGGCGGGTGACCCAGTCGGCGAACACGGTGCGGGCGCCGCTGGAATTCCCCGGCCGTTTTTCCGGCGCGGGCAGCTCGGCCTGTTCCCCGCCGACCACGGTGAGAAAACCGGGGCGGAACTGGCGTTCGGGTTCGTCGAGGATCTTCGCCGGAGGAATCTCCGGGCGGATGTCGCGAATCGCGTAGACCGGGGGCAGGGGAGCGGGCTTGAGCTGGTCGAATTCCTCGAGCTTCGCCTGCAGTTCGTTGTAGCGCTTCTTGTCTTCGTCCTTCAGCTTGGTCGGCGCCTTCTCGGTGGCGTCATCGACCTGCCGCTGGATGAGCATGGCGATCTGCCGTTCGTGGGGCGTCTTTTCCGCGTCGGGCTTGTGGTAGAGCTGCTGCAGTTCGGGAGAGAACATCTTCACGAGTCCGGCGGCGCTGCTCTTCTCGATGGGCGCGAGGATCTCGGCGATCTCTTTCCGGATGTCGGCGGTGGCCGCTTCCCATTTGGCCAGTTGGGCGTCGTGGTTCGCTTTTTCTTCCGGTGCGGCCGCCACGGTATCCTCGGGAAAGACACCGGTGAAGAAGGCCTGCATCCGGAAGTAGTCGTCCTGGAGGATGGGATCGAACTTGTGATCGTGGCACTTGGCGCAGCCCATGCTCAGGCCCATGAGGACGGGGCCGGTGATGTCGGTGATGTCCTCGAGAATGATGTTCCACTGGTTGCGCGCGTCGCGCTGGTTGTGCTCGTAGGGCCAGAGTCTCAGGTAGCCGGTCGCGGTGATGGCGTCGGGATTCTCGGGCGCGATCTCGTCGCCGGCGAGCTGCCAGCGCACGAACTGGTCGTAGGGCATGTCCTCGTTGAAGGCGCGGATGACCCAGTCGCGGTAGCGCCACATGTGGGGACGGTAACCGTCGGCCTTGTAGCCGTCCGATTCCCCGTAGCGGACGAGGTCCAGCCAGATGCGGCCCCAGCGTTCCCCATACTGCGGCGACTGGAGGAGTTCATCGATCAGCCTGGCCACGGCCTGGTCGGGATCGGCGGTGTGCGCCTTCTCGAAGGCCTCGATCTGCTCGAAGGTCGGGGGGATCCCGATGAGATCGAAGTAGGCGCGGCGGATGAGGGTGCGAGCGTCGGCTTCCGGGGCGGGAGCGATGTCGTGTTCCTCCTGCTTCGCGAGGATGAAGCGATCGATCTCGTTCTTCGCCCAGCCCCCGGTGTCCTTCACCTCGGGAACCGCCGGATTGCCCAGCGGTTGGAAGAACCAGTATTCCCGCTCGCGATCGGAGATGCGATCCTGGAGCGACTTCTCCGGTGGCGCCGATTGCAACGAAAGCGGGCCGGCGAGCAATCCCAGCATCGCGAAGGCGAGGGCCGGTAGTCTGAGAGTTGAAATCATGGGGCAGTGGGTGGTTGGTAAAAACCTGAACGACAGGCGTTTCCGTCTTCGCTTTTTCCCTAGAGGCGAGGGCATCGGGAAATTGGACACACTTTTTCGCGGGAAAACGCGCATCGAGTGTCCAAAACACCGCCTTTCCTGCCTTCAGACGTATCTCATGGCCATAACTGCCGATGAAACCGCCGGCGATTCGGACCGGACCGAGGCTTTCCTGCAACTGCTCAACGAGCACGAGTCGGACCTGCGGGCCTATGTTCATTCGCTGGTGCGCGAGCCGAGCGACGCGGAGGATATCCTCCAGGAATCGCGGCTGGTGATGTGGCGGAATTTCGAGCAATTCGAACTCGGGACCAACTTCCGCGCCTGGGCCAAGAAGGTCGCTTTTCACCAGATCCTCACCTTTCGCCGCAAGGCCAAGCGGGAGACGGCGTTCAGTGAGGAAACCCTCGAACTGCTCGCCCATGAACTGACCCGTGAAGAGAAACGCCTCGATCGCCGGGCCGCCGCGTTGCGGAAATGCGTGCGCCAGCTTTCGCGACCCCATCGACAGATTTTCCTGATGCGTTAT
>JAUIGT010000296.1 GCA_030432615.1 Verrucomicrobiia bacterium | reverse complement strand
CACGAAGTCGATCAGTTCGAAGTCCCATTCCCGGGTCCTGATGTCGAGGATTCCCATCCCGGAGGCGTCGCCATACTCCATCCGCTTCACCCCGGTGAGATGGAAATTCAGGTAGTCGTGAGGCAGGAGGATGGTCCTGACCTTCTCGAAATTGCCGGGCTCGTGCTGTTTCAGCCAGAGCAGCTTGGGGATGGTGTAGCCGGGGAGAATGGCGTTCCCGGCTCTCTCGATCAACGCGGACTGGCCGCCGAAAGCCTCGGCGAACTGGTCGCACTGCTCCGCGGTAGAGGTATCGCACCAGAGCTTGGCGGGTCGCACCACCTCGTCGTTTTCGTCGAGCACCACGAGTCCGTGCTGCTGTCCGCTGACCCCGATGCCGCGCACCTCGCCCCGGCGGGCACCGATGGATTCGAGGCAGAGCGCAACCACCTTGTCCACCGCGTTCACCCAGTCGGCGGGCTCCTGCTCCAGGTGACCGGGCGGCAGCCCGTGGATCAACTCGTACTTCTGCTGCGCCTCGGCGACGATCTCGCCCGATTCGGAATCGAGCACGATGGCTTTCGTGCTCTGGGTGCCACTGTCGATACCGATGTAAAGCATGCGGCGACCTTAAGAATCCCGGGCACCCCCCGCAAGCGGAATGAAACGAATCGGGCGAATCCGCCGATCAGGGTTCGGAATCGAACTGATCCTTGAAGGAGTCGCGGACGGTGATCTCGATGTCGTCGTCCTGGTCCCAGGAAAGGCTCTCCATGGAGGCGGGGTGACTCATGTGTTCCGCCACCACCTCGCCGTTCTTGTAGACACGAATCCAGATTCCGGTGATTCGGTCGCGACGATATTCCCGTTCCCCTCGCGTCGGCTCATACTCGTACCCGTCCATCACGACCGGCGGGGTCGTGAACTCGGCCCGGCCGTTGAAGCCGATGGGAGGCAGGTCCACACCGCGCATCTCGCGCTGGTCGCGTCCCTCCCCGGGATAGGCGGAGGTGCGAACGATCTCGACCTCGTCGTCGTAGATGATCTGGTACTCCAGCGTGGCGTTCCGCAGTTCGTTGCGCGACTGGTTGGTCAAGACCACGTCGTAGGACCAACTCATGGTCTTGATGATCCGCCCCAGCGTCGCGAACTGGTCGGACTCGACGAAACGCTTCTTCACTTCGAACTCGATCGAGTATTCCTGCGATTCCGGTCCACGGTCGAGCCAGGCTTCCACCCGCCGAACCGAGGGGGCATCGAGCGCGGCCAGTTCCAACTCGAAGGTCCGGCTGTCGGAAAGCCGCTGCACAGTCACGGCTTCGCTGGAGGCCGACAAGAGGCGGGCATCGAGATAGCGGCCGTCCTTGTTGAACAACCGCACCGGGCGGAGGTGCTCCGGGGTATCCGGCGAAATGTCGTAGACCGGGGCGGCGAGGATATCGGTCGACGTCGCCGCCGCGCCACCGCGAGGTTTCACGGCGGCCAGGTCCACCGGCTTGGGTTTGGGACGCTTCTTCTTCGCGTCATCGTCGGCACCGAAGCCCGACGAAGAAAAAGCGGGAATACCGATCGCCAGGGCGATCAGCACTCCGAGGGTGCGAGCGGGGAAGAAAGACGACATGACTGGGAGGAGGAAAAAGGCCGGGCCACAGACCGTGGAACCCGCGACAAAGCTAAGCTTCGTTAAGTTTCCCTCAATTGGCGGCATTGAGGGAACCTCATTACGCCACCAAAATTCCGCTTTACCTTGGCACGAAACCGACCGCGCCCTTTGGCGCCTCAGTTTCCGGTCGTGAAGGCTTCGCGCCATCCCGCGGAGCGGAGGTAGTCCAAGGTCCGGTCGGGGACGGCGCTGTGAAACATCCGCACCCCGGCTTCCGCGAGCGTTTCCCAGAAATCCGGCTCTCCGTAGCTGTGAGTTTCCACGCAGAGACCGAGTCGCGCCCCCGTCTCGATGGCTTTCCGCTTTCCGTCCAGGTCCGTTTCATCCCTGGCGACATTGACCTGGATGGTGGCCGGGGAAAAACGCTTCGCCACGGAGGTCACCTGTTCGGCTCGATCCACCTTGAACATCACCTCCACGCGGGGAACCCCGCGGGCGAACGCTTCCGCGATCGGGTCCGCATCCCGGAGCGATGTGCGCAGGAAGACATCGTCGGCCATGCCGAGGCGATCGATCAGGATCGCCATCTCCTCGAAATGCTCGATCACTCCGGGCTTGAGATCGGCCTTGAAGAGGATTCGTCCTCTGCCCGCCTCCAGCAGCGTTTCCAGAGTGGCCACGCCCTCGTCCGAGATCGATCCGTCCCGATAGCGCTTCCGCAGCCTGGCGACTTCCGAAAAATCCAACGCCTCCACCGGTCCGGTGCCGTCGGTTTCCCGGTCGATGGTATCGTCGTGAACGATCACGAAAACGCCATCACGGGTTCGCCGGATGTCGGTCTCGTAGACATCGAATCCCCGCGCCACCGCCACGGCGACATTGGCCACGGAATTTTCCGGAGCCCTGTCCGCACGATCGTCCGCGTAGCCGCCCCGGTGCGCCGCGACCAGTACGGTGCGATCGCCCGGATCACGAAGGGAATCCCGGATTTTCTCCGCCCGCGTCGCCTCCCCCGCGCCTGCGAGGCGAAGGAACAGGGCGACCGCCACGGCCAAACCGAAAGCGCGCCGCCCCGAAAAACGAGGAAGGTTCATCCCTTGGGCAGGAGCCCCTCTTTCAGCGCCTTGGCGACGGCGCCCGTCATGGTGTTGACGTGGAGCTTGCTGTAGATGCCGCGGATGTGCTTGTCGACGGTGTGGAAACTGAGATTCAGCTGATCGGCGATCTCCTTCTTGGTGAGGCCACCGACCATCTGCTCGAGGACCTCGGTCTCGCGCTCGGTGAGTCCGTAGTCCTTGCTCTCGGGAGCGAAGTTGCTGAACATGTCGAGCACCTGTCGGGCAATGCGGGCGTTGATGGGCGCGCCACCGTCGAGCACCTCGCGGATGGCGTTGGGAATCTCGCCCATGCTCGAGGTCTTCAGCAGGTAACCGGAAGCCCCGGCACAGATGGCGCTGAAGACCTTCTCGTTGTCCTCGAACACGGAGAAGACCAGGATCTCGATCTGCGGGAGCGCCGCCTTGATCCGGCGGATACCCTCGATCCCGCTCATGCCGGGAAGGCCGAGGTCGAAGAGCATCACATCCGGACGCTCGCCGTCGATGAGTGCCTGGATGGCGTCTTCGCAGCGCTCGAACTGGTGGGCGCACTCCATGTCCTTCTGCCGGCCGAGCACGCGAGCGACGGTGCGGCGAAGGGTTTCGTTGTCCTCCACCAGCCAGATACGGGTCGGCTGATCGGGGGTGGACTTGGATTCGTCCTCGGACTTCTTGGATTTGGCGTCGCTCATGATGGTGGGTGATTGGGGCGGATCGGTTGACTCAGGGTGACAGAATTCGGGGAAAATTTCACCCCGTTTTTTGCCGTGAAAAGGCCAAGGGTTCGACGGGGTCAGGGAATGGGAGCACTCAGTTGCACGCTGGTGCCCTCACCCGCGGCACTCCGGACCTTGAGATTGCCGCCCAGGGCCTGGGCTCGACGCCGCAGGTTCTTGAGCCCGTTCCCCTCCCGGAAATTCTGGTCGAGGTTGTTGAATCCCTTGCCATCGTCAGCGATGCGAAGAAACAGGCGGCCCCGGGTGGTCTCCAGTTCGATCTGGACTCGATGGGCTTCGGCGTGGCGAACGATGTTGTTGAGGATCTCCTTGTACATGAGGAAGAGGTCCCGCTTGAAATCCAGCGGCAGGCGTTCCTCGTGCATGCTGCCCTTGGTCTCGAACCGGTACTCGTGGGCGCGCAACAGCTTGGCCGCCGTTTCCCGGAAGCGGGCGATCATCTGTTTCCAGGTCTCCTCGCCCGGTCGGATGAGCCAGACGATATCGCGCATCGACTCGACGGTCTTGTCGGCGGTTCGCTTGATCTCGTCGAACTCCTCCTTCACCAGGTCGGGTTCCTCGGCTTCCGACGATCCCAACTCGGCGAGCAGGGCGATGGAACTGAGGTTGCTGCCGATGTCGTCGTGGAGGTCGCTGGCGATCTGCTGGCGCAGTCCCTCCAGGTCCCGGCGCCGGCGGGATCGTCCGCGCGCCAGGCCCACGATGATGAGCAACACCAGCGCCCCGGCTCCCGAACCGATGTAGCGAATGCCACGCGCCACCGTGGTTTCCACGAGGTCGCCCCGCTGCTGCTCCTTTTCCCGCCACTCGCGGATGAGATCGGCGCGCCTGGAGAGGGCGGCCAGCCATTCGGGAAAATCCTCGAGCCTCGTGCGGCTGCTGTAACCGTCCACCAAGGCGGCGCGGGACCAGCCGTCGCTCTCCACGCTCTCCTCGGCGGTCACCGTCCGCCCCTCGCTGGCGTTGTAGTTGTCGGAAAACACCTGGAACTCGGCCAGCGCGAAGGAAAGCGGGCCCGGCTTCCGGTTTTCCACCGTCAGGCGCACGTAGCGGCCGTAGCCCGAATCGACGGGAAAGATGATGGGATTGTTGCCGGGATTGGAGAGCTGGTTGGGACCGATCTTGACCACCGTGTCGGACTGCCGCATGTCGGGAGAATCGGACACCTCGATCTTGAACATCGAGGGAAACTCGAGCGTGGGATCGGGCACCACGTTCGGCGGACTGGCGGGAATCATCCGAATCTCGGTGATGGGCACCGATTCCTCCAGGTCTACCTGCACCCAGCGCGAGGCGGCTTTCTTGCTGTCGCAGCGCAGGCCCAGGGTCGGACTCGGTTCGATCCCACTCGGGACCCCCAGCGGCGTGCGCCCGTCGGTCAGGTAGCGACGCGCCCAGGCATTTCCCGACTCGGGTCTCGTGTCCAGGGCGCTCACCGGTTTGCCGATGGCGATGTTTCGCTCGCCCTTGATGACCATGATCTCGGCGAGGGCGAACACCTCGTCGCCCACGTTCCCGCTGCCGTCGTCTTCGGGACGCCACATCGTGATCGGGGTCACCCGGAGATAGCGCCCCCCGAGACCGCCCCCTTCGTGGTAGAACGGAGCCTCCTTGGGCTGGAGGCGATTGTTCTGCCGATGATCGACGATCGTCTCGTACTGGTAATCGGCGAAATTGGGATCGTCGGAAATATCGATCCGGAATCGCGTCGGGAATCCGTAGCCGACGACCGGCTCGTCCGCCACCAGCACCGTCGCGGGAAACAGCGCCACCGCATCCGGCCTCACGTGCTCCCCGAGGTCGATCTGCACCCACTTCGGTCGCCGTCGTTCGGGGCCGCTATGATAGCCCATCTGCTCCTGCTGCGGCAGCGTCCTCAGCTCGGGCAACTGCTCGAGTTCGGCCAGGATCTCCGTCTGTCGTTCCTCGATGTCCCGGAGTTCCGCGCTGAAGATCCGGGCAAAGCGGTCGGCCGAGCCCTCCCGGGCGGTCAATTGCGGCTCGATCAGGTCGGCGGGCACGCTCTGGGGAACCGGTCGGTCGATCTCCTCGGTGTCGGCGGTGACGTTGAACGGAGGAAACTGGGCCGATGCCACGAGCGGAAGGATCGCCACCGAGGCGACCGCCACGACCGAGCACTTCTTCATCACAAGGATGGTGGAAAGACGATCCCCTCTCACAGTCGGCATCATACGTGGGCAACAGCGAAATTCACGCTACCAGATCAATCACGATCTCGCCATGAATATCCGTCAGCCGGAAGCGCCGTCCCTGGAATCGGTAGGTGAGACGCTCGTGATCGATCCCAAGCAGATGAAGCACCGTGGCTTGGAAGTCGTGCACGTGCACGGGGTTCTCGACCACGTTGTAGGCGTAGTCGTCGGTCCTGCCATACTGGATGCCCGGCTTGATGCCGCCGCCCGCCATCCAGAGGGAGAAACAGCGCCCATGGTGATCGCGTCCGTGCTTGAGCTTGTTGGTGATGTCGCCCTGTCCGAAGGGCGTGCGGCCGAATTCCCCGCCCCAGATCACCAGTGTGTCCTCCAGCAGACCACGCTGCTTCAAGTCCTTCACCAACGCGGCCGAAGGTTGATCGGTATCGCGACACTGGATCTCGAGCTGGGTCGGCAAGTTGTTGTGCTGGTCCCAGCCGGCGTGCATGAGCTGGATGAAACGCACCCCGCGCTCCGCGAGGCGACGGGCGGTGAGGCAATTCCGCGCGAAACTCCCCTTTCGCTCCACGTCCGGCCCATACATGTCGAGGATGTGCTTCGGCTCGGTGGAGATATCGGTCAGTTCCGGGACCGAGGCCTGCATCCGGTAGGCCATCTCGTATTGGGAGATGCGGGTCTCGATCTCCGGGTCGCCGTAGTCCTGGTGCTTCATCCGGTTCATCGCCGCGAGGTCATCGAGCACCGTCCGCCGCAGTTCCCGGCTCACCCCCGAAGGATTCGACAGATAGAGCACCGGATCTCCCTGGCCGCGGAAGCGGACGCCCTGGAACTTCGACGGAATGAAGCCGCTGCCCCAGTAGTAATCGAAGAAGAGCTGGCCACAGGAATTCTCCCGATCACGCGAGGTCATCACCACGAAGGACGGCAGGTTCTCGCTGCTGGAACCGAGCCCGTAACTGAGCCAGGCCCCCATGCTGGGACGACCGGGGATCTGGGACCCGGTGAGGAAGAACGTCACCGCCGGCGCGTGGTTGATGGCCTCGGTGTGCATGGAGTTCACCACGCAGAGGTCGTCGGCCATGGCTCCGGTGTGGGAGAGAAAGGGCGACAGCATCCGGCCGCATTCCCCGAACCGCTCGAAACGCCGGATCGCCGGCAACATCGGTAGCGATTTCTGGTTGGCGGTCATCGTCGTCAACCGCTGCCCCATCCGGACCGAGTCCGGCAATTGCTCACCGTGCTTCTCGTAGAGCCCGGGTTTCCAGTCGAGCAGGTCTACGTGCGAGGGTGCGCCGCCCTGCATCAGGTAGATCACCCGTTTCGCCTTCGGCGCGAAATTGGGAAAACCGGACAATCCGCCCGGTCCCTTGTCACCCGCCGCCGATGCCAGATCGCGCCCGAGCAGCGACGCCAGCGCTGCGGTGCCAATGCCGGAGGCGGTCCGGCCGAAAAAATGCCGCCGCGTCCGGGCCAGGTCTCGTTCGAAAAAGGGGTTCATTTCCAGTTGTGGAAAACTACGAAGCGTCGAGAACCCCGTCAACCGCCACGAAAACGCGCGATGCCTGAACTTTTTTTCATGCATCCAAGATGACGGGAATATGAGCGCAAGCCCTGCGACGAAAGGGGGTTGAGTCCCAAACTCACCCCTGTTGCTCTCGAATCCCCGTTCCTCGCCCGATCCCGGCATTGACCCGAAACCCCTTTGTCCCTTAGAATGCCGGGCAATTTTCGGATTCGCGACGCATCGCCGCGATCCAGGAGCAGAACCCCTTTGGCTGATCGCATGAGCCTTTCTTCCCTGAATTCCCTCCTCTTCCGATCGGGATTGTTCGGTTTCGGTTCGCTGGCATTGATCTGCGCGTCCGTTTCCGCCGTCGAACCCGGTCTCGAATCCTCCCCCCTGGCGGAAACCGGACGCCCGGCTGCCGGGGACACGCTCTTCACGCGGCTGGAACCGGACGACACCGGCATCGACCTTGTCATTCCCATCGATACCTCGCACCCGCTGAAGCGGGCCTACCACTCGAGTTCCGCCTGCGGCGGGGTGGCCATCGGTGATGTCGATCTCGACGGAAAGCCGGACGTCTACGCCGCCAGCGGTCCCACCGCGAACGCGCTCTATCTCCAGACCGGCGATTTGAAGTTTCGGAACATCGCGGAAGAA
>JAUIGT010000295.1 GCA_030432615.1 Verrucomicrobiia bacterium | reverse complement strand
CGCGTGGAAGAACGGCGTCCAGTCGAAGACCTCGACGATATCGGCGAGGGGAACGGGATCCCAGACGTGTTTCCCGATGGTTTCGGTGGTGGCGATTTTGGCGTGGTCCCACTGGACCTGGTATTTCTGCCGCTTCGCTTCCTCGAAGGGAACGTAGACGGCGCGCGAACCCTTGCCGGCATGGAGATCGCGCTCCTTCTGCTCGCGTTCGCGAAGATCGGCGACGAATTTTTCGCGGAGGTTGGGCGAGAGCAGCGAGTTGCAGACACTGACCACGAGCGAGGCGTCCTGGACGTGGACGATGGGCTGGCTGTAGTGGGGGCTGATCTTGATCGCGGTGTGGGCGCGGCTGGTGGTGGCGCCGCCGATGAGGATGGGCACTTCCCAGTCGGCTTTTTCGAATTCCTTCGCGTTGTGGATCATCTCGTCGAGCGACGGGGTGATCAGTCCGGACATGCCCACGAAGTCGGCCTTCTCCTCCCGTGCGGCGGCCATGATTTTCTCGCAATCGACCATGACGCCGAGATCGACGACCTTGTAGCCGTTGCAGCCGAGCACCACGCCGACGATGTTCTTGCCAATGTCGTGGACATCGCCCTTCACGGTGGCGATGACGAAAACGGGGGCCTTGTCCTCGGCGCCTTCCTCCTTTTCCGCTTCCATGAACGGCAGCAGGTAGGCGACGGCCTTCTTCATGACCCGCGCGCTCTTGACCACCTGGGGCAGGAACATCTTTCCGGCGCCGAAGAGATCGCCGACCACGCCCATGCCGGCCATGAGCGGTCCTTCGATGACGTCGAGCGGGCGGCCCAGCGCATTGCGGGCCTCCTCGGTGTCTTCCTCGATGAAGTCGGTGATGCCTTTCACCAACGCGTGGGTGATGCGCGCCTGGACGTCGCCCTCGCGCCAACTGAGGTCGGGGCCGCTCGCCTTGTCGCTGACGTGGGCACCCGCGGCTTTCAACTCTTCGGCATAATCGATGAGCTTCTCGGTGGCGTCGGGGTGACGGTTGAGAAGAACGTCCTCGACGAGCTTCAGGAGCTTCGGCTCGACCTCGTCGTAGACCTCGAGCATGCCGGGATTGACGATGCCCATGTCCATGCCGGCCTGGCCCGCGTGGTAGAGGAAGGCGGCGTGCATCGCCTCGCGGACCACGTTGTTGCCTCGGAAGGAGAAGGAAATGTTGGAGACCCCGCCGCTGACCTTGGCACCGGGGAGGTTCTGCTTGATCCAACGCGTCGCCTCGATGAAATCGACGGCGTAGTTGTTGTGCTCCTCCATCCCGGTGGCCACGGTGAGGATGTTGGGATCGAAGATGATGTCCTCGGGATCGAAGCCGACCTCATCGACGAGGATGCGGTAGGCCCGCTCGCAGATCTCGATCTTGCGCTGGCAGTTGTCGGCCTGCCCTTTCTCGTCGAAGGCCATGACGACCACGGCGGCCCCGTATTTCATGATCCTGCGGGCCTGTTCCCTGAACTCGTCTTCCCCGGCCTTGAGCGAAATCGAGTTCACGATTCCCTTGCCCTGGAGGCACTTGAGGCCGGCCTCGATGATCTCCCATTTCGAGGAATCGACCATGATGGGCACCGCGGCGACATCGGGCTCGGCGGCGAGCAGGTGAAGGAAGCGCGTCATCGTCGGCACGCCGTCGATCATGCCCTCGTCCATGCAAACATCGATGACGGGCGCCCCGTTCTCCACCTGCTGGCGGGCGATGGCGACGGCGTCCTCGAGCTGGTCCGCCTTGACCAGCTTCTTGAATTTCGGTGAGCCCGCCACGTTGGTGCGCTCGCCGACCATGAGGAAGTTTTTGTCCGGGGTCTGGTTGTAAGCCTCGGAGCCGGACAGGCGCATCGCGGGGGGCAGGTCCGGAATCTCGCGCGGGGCGAATTTCTCCGAAACCTTCGCGATGGCGGCGACGTGTTCGGGCGTGTTACCGCAGCAGCCGCCCACCAGATTGACGAGTCCCTGCTCGGCGAAACTACCGAGAAATTTCTCCATGTCGTCGGGCTCAAGGTCGAAACCGGTGGGCGCCAGCGGATTGGGTAGACCGGCGTTCGGATAGACCGAGACAAAAGTGCCTGCCACCTTGGAGAGTTCCTTGAGGTGCGGCTCCATCAGGTCGGGCCCCAGCGAACAGTTCAGCCCCACCGCGAGGGGCCTGGCGTGGGCGACGGCATTCCACAGCGCCTCGACTTTCTGTGCCGAGATCATGGTTTCCCCTCCACGGCCGACCGCTGCCGAGACGATGATGGGCAACTCGATCTCGTCCTCGTCGTAGACTTCGCGCAGCGCCACGAGCGCGGCCTTGGCGTTGAGCGAATCGAAGATCGTCTCGACCATCATGATGTCCGTCCCGCCCTCGATGAGCGCGCGGACCTGGTGCTTGTAGGCGTCGCGGACCTGGTCAAAGGTGATCACTCGGAAACCCGGGTCTTCCGCGTCGGGAGAATTCGTCAACGACACCGTCATCGGCCCGATGGCCCCGGCGACGTAGCGCTTCCGGCCTGTGTCGGAGCCGATTTCGTCGCACCATTTGCGACAGAGTTTCGCCGACTCGACGTTCAGCTCCCAGGCAAGATCCTTGAGAAAGGGATTCTCGCAGACCTCCCGCTGGAAGAACTCGGGATCCTTTCGGCCCTTGCCTTTTTCGCGCGGGTCTTCGACGAAAAACTCGGATTGTGCCAGCGTCGTGGCGGAAAAGGTGTTGGTCTCGATGATGTCCGAGCCGGCTTCGAGGAAGCGCTTGTGGATGTCGCCGATGACGTCGGGCCGTGTGATCGAGAGAATGTCCCCGTTGTTGAGCAGGTCCTTCTCATTGTCCCGGAAACGGTCCCCGCGGGCCGCCGATTCATCGAGCCCATAGCCTCGAATCGTCGTGCCCATGGCCCCGTCGAGGACCAGGATGCGGTTGCGAAGTGCGGAAGTGAGTTCGGCTTTGAGGTCTTGGGACATGAGGAAAAAGGGGGGATGGGCGACGGTCTCAGAAACTCAGGCGAAGGCCGCCGAAGGCACCAAATCCGGGCGCTTCATAGCCGCGGGTCGTTTCGTATTGCTCGTCGAAGGCGTTCTCGAGCCTGCCGTAGAGTTCCAGGTTTTCACCCAGGGAGACGCTGCCGAAGATCCGGGCAACGGCGTAATCGTCAAGGGTGACCCCCGGAGAATCGAGTCGGGCGAAGGCGCTGACGAACTCGATCCCGAGCCGGAACTGGTCGTCGTGGTAGACTGCGCCACCGCTGAACGTGTGCTCGGGACGGCGCGGAAGCCGGTCGCCGGGGCCGCCCGAAAAACCGCCGAAATAGAGCCCGTCCACGATGGTGGCGTCGAGCCAGCTGTAGTTCGCGAACAGGTCGATCGAGTCGCAGGGGGAGAGCACGAATTCCAGTTCCACGCCCTCGGTCTCCGTATCCACCGCCGCGGGAAAGGCCGGGAATCCGACGGAATCGACGAGGTTCTCGACGTCGGCCTGGAAATAAGTGACCGCCACCGAGCCGATCTCGCCCGGCAGGAACTGGCGGACTCCGATCTCCCAGCTGCGGCTCTCCTCCGGATCGAGGCTGTCGGGATCGACCGACGGATCGAGGAAGACGAAGTCCTGGCCGGAAGGCGCCTTGTAGCCGGTGGCCAGCTTTCCGAAAAACTGGGTCGCAGTCGGTTCGAAATCGTGACTGAGCTGGACCGAGTAGGTTCCGCGGCTGTCGAAGCTGTCGTGACCGTCATAGCGGCCGGAGCCGAGAAGATTGAAGTTGGCCGGCAGATCGAGGTCGGCCTGGCCGTAGACACTCCAATAGGCATACTCCTTCCCGGAGGCCGTGTTGAACGGTCCTGGTGTCAGGGGCGTGCGGGAAAACTCGTGGCCGAACCAGCCGCCGCCGAGCGTGAGGGTCGCTTCCTCGACCGGGCTGACATTCAGCTGCGCCTCCACTTCGTGCGAGTGCTGCTCGAGCAGGTTGTCCTGGAAGAAGACGTCCTGTGTCGCCTCCAGCTCACTGGTGTTGTAGCTGTAGAAGACGCTGAAATCCCAGTCGTTCCGCTCGATCGAAAAGCGAGGCGACAACAGGGTGCTGCGATTGTCGTTCAACTGGGTCTCGGGAAAATAGGAACTGAGACTGGAACCGGGCACCTCGAGCTCGGAATCCTGGAAATAGCCGAGCACGTCGAACCAGGTCCGGTCTCCGAGTTCAACGGCCACGTTGCCGCGCAGGACCAGGTTCTGGAAATCGGAAAAGACCCGATCGTTGGCGGTTTGGTGGAAGGAGGTGTCCAGGACCACGCCGACGGGACCGTCCTTGATCATCAGCTGCTGCCCGGTCCGCAGGGTGGAAAACGAGCCGCCTTCGGCGAAGACACGAGCCGAACCCTGCCCCTCCGAGAGGCGTCGGGCATCGGCCATGCGAAGATCGAGCGCGCCCGCGAGCGCGTCCGAACCGTAGAGCGAACTCACCGGTCCCCGATTCAGCTGCACCGAATCGAGCCAGGTGGTGTCGAGCAGTTCCAGGTGATAGAGCCCCGCCAGCCCCGGCGCGAGACGGCGCCCGTTGAGCAGGACCACGGTGTGATTGGATTCCATCCCGCGGATGAAAAGCGAAGTCTGACCGCCCGCCTGTCCCGTCCGTACCAGCGAAGTGCCCGGACTGAAGGCGAGCACATCCTCCAGCCCGTACAATTGCCGTTCCCGCAACTCCACGCCGCTGATGGTATCCACCGAAGGCGCCAGCTCGGAAAGCGACTTGGGCGTCTTGGTGGCGACGACCGTGACGATGTCCAACTGGTCGATGGCGACGACGGTTTCCGCGTCATCGATCTCCAGCGGCGGCAAGGCCACCTCGTCAAGCTGTGCCATCCCCGAACCCAGCCCCAGGAAAAACATCCCCGCCACGGCGGCGGAGATCACGGAAAAGCGGCAGAGAAACGGAAGACGGAACTTTGATTTCATGGAACGCATTAATGTATCGTGATTTCTTGATACGTTCTTCTGCGGGCACGTGCAAGGAGAAAATCCAAGGTTTTGACTAGGGTGTGTGGACAAATTGGCGGACTACCCGGCGCGAGTCCGTTTTTTTTCTGGCAAGGCGCGCTGAAGCGGCGTTGGGCGAGCCCAACAAAGCGAAGCGGAACGCGGCCAGAGGGAAAAGGGGCCGCGTTCTCCCATAGCTCGCCGTCCGCGGCGCTGATTCATTTCTATTTTTCTCGAATCCGAGTGGTTCGGGAATTTGTCCACACACCCTAGGGTTCGCGATGATTTCGCACGCCGGTCACCCGTGGTGAACCCACGGCATCGTCGTTCCCGACGGACGCCAGAAACCGAAACGGCCGCCTTTTCGCGACAACCACCTCGCGGCAGGGCTCGACCGGAGCCCGGTGGCCGATTCGGAAAATCAGGAGGCCGTCGAACCCGCCAGCGAAGAACCCGAGGCCGAGGCCTCCCGGATCGAGTTCCAGAAAAACAGCGGACTGGCCAGCAGGCACCAGATCGAGTCGCCGATCAGTGCGTTGCGGAGGAAATAGAGCGAAGGCGGATACGGCCCCGGCAACCCGACCGTCTGGCTCTGCCACCAGCCGGCGAGGGTCTTGGCGTAACCCGGGCTGGCCATCCAGGCCCAGGTGTTGCCCAGCAGGTAGAAGAGCACGCTGCAAGCGAGGGTTCCGCCAAGCATCATCCACCAGCGGCCGCCGTTCGTTTTCGCCCGGCGTCCGACAGCGGCGCCGAGACAGGCGGATCCGGTGTAGGCCAGGCCACTGGTCAGTGTGTAGACACCGACCCCGGTGCCGTGGCTGAGACCGAGAAAGAGATCGCCGACCAGCAGCAGCAGGGCCGGCACCCAGCAGAAACGCCAGCCGAGGAGCAGGCCTCCGCCGAAGCAGGCCGCCATCAGCGGCGCCGTGTTGGCGAGGGATTCCGAATCCGCGGCGCCGATGCGGTACCCGACCGTGAGCAGCAGGAGCGCCGCGATCCACGACACTCGCGGCCACGCGGACCGCGAGGAATCGAGACGGGATCGCTCGGCGTTCATGCGAAGGAGAAGGATGGGAGCCGGGAAACGACGATCAGAGCGTCGTCAGCTTCTGCACCAGCGCATCCTTGGGAGTGCCGGCACCGACGACCTGGTCCTTGACCTCGCCGTCCTTGAAGAACAGCAGCAACGGGATGGAACGGACACCGAACTTGGCGGCCAGGGCCTGGTTGTCATCCACGTTGACCTTGCCGATCTTGGCGGATTCGCCGATTTCGCCGGCCACCTGGTCGAGCACGGGACCGATCATGCGGCAGGGACCACACCATTCCGCCCAGAAATCGACGAGAACGGGGACATCGGATTGGAGCACTTCCGCTTCGAAATTGTCTTCGGTGAGAGTGACGATGGATTCGTGAGCCATGGGATTGGTCGGTTGAAGGTAGGGGTGGGTGATGAGGAGACTGTTGAAAAACTATGGAATGAAAAACTGCGAGTCATTTTTTCGCCTGACGAGGCGCGATGAGGAAAGGTAGCCGGCTACCTGACCGATTCGCAACGAAGGCAGGTGGAAAAAGGGCCGCAGCCCGAAGGGACACTTGAAAGGGCAATTCGGCGAAGCCGCAAGTTCATCCCCCTCCATATCCATTGGTTTTTCGTTTCAGAGTTTTTCAACAGTCTCTTGGGAAATCCGGGGACGGTGTGCCGGCAAAGTGCCGATCACCGACCCGCCAAGGGACCGCCAGTTGCCCCGGATGTCAAGCGCAGGGGCGTGTCATGGACGGGGAAGGATCCCCTACGACGGTCATCGGTCCGACGCCTTACAAGCGGTCTGCAGCCCCGGAGGAAAAACCCGGCGACCGCTCTTTCGGAAGGGAACCGCCCCTCCGAATCTTCCCACGACCATTCCCGTCCCGCGTCTCGGGAAGCGAACGAAACGACATCCAGCGGCAGAGAGCAAAAAGGCCGCTCGCCGCCGGAGGAAGATCGGAATTCGGGCTCGTCAGTCGGGCGGCATCGCCCGATCTCACTCACTCACTTACTTGCCCGCCGTCATCGTGAGGAACTCGATCACGAGCACAACGATGGCGAACAGGAGAACAACGATTGCGAATGGCATGAGTCCGGATTCTTCGAATTCTTCTTCCCACTCTTCTTCGGCTTCCGCCGCAGTGGACTTGATATCGGGGGCCTTGGAGATGGTGGACGTGGCCGCACCACCACCCATGGGCTGAGTCTGTTGCAGTTTCACCGTCGCCTTCGGAAGCGGCTTGGCGCCGCCGCCGGCGAGGGGCGTGGTCTGCTTGCCCACCGGGGCGCCGCCCGCGGGGGTCGGGGCCTTGGCGAGCGGAATGGTCTTGGCGCCGACAGGGCCGGCACCACCACCGGGAGCCGGGGCACCCGGCTTCTTGGCGAGAGGGATGGTCTTGGCGCCGGGAGCCGCGGGCGGAGCCGGAGCACCGGGCGCGGAGGGAGCTGCCGGCGGTCTCGGAGCCGAGGGAGCCGGGGGCGGAGCACCACCGGCGGAAGGGGCGCTCGGCGGAGCCGGGGCCGAAGGAGGCGACGGCGGCTTCGGCGCGGATGGCGCCGGAGGCGGAGCCGGAGCGGCGGGAGCCGGCGGGGGCGCGGAAGGCGCCGCCTGAACCGGCTGCGTCGGTCCCGTATCGTCGCTGGCGGAAACGGGGGCGGTACCACCTTTGGCCGGAACAGGAGCGGTGGAACCCTTCGGCGCCACGGGACCGGTGTCCTCGGGGCGCGCACGCAGGGTGATCCGCACGGTCTCCTTCTTCAGCGGCACGGTTGAAGTCTTCGTAGAAGGCTTCGGCGGTTCGGGCGTCTATGGCTC
>JAUIGT010000294.1 GCA_030432615.1 Verrucomicrobiia bacterium | reverse complement strand
GACGAAAAGGAGGAAGCGAGCCCGAGTGGGACGCGCGCGCGATCCTAACAGCCCCAACTACCTGAGGGGAAACCAAAAGTGGCGGAAAAATCGCCCGGATCAGTGGTGGGCCGAGGCACTCGGCTTGGTCGTGAACGCCACCACGGCGCCCGCGACGAAGACGATCGCGAAGAGCAGTTTCAGGAGCCCGATGCCGATGGAACCGTGGGCGAAGGTGAGGGCGGTGAAAAATACCAGCACCAGCGCCAGGACGCCGGCCACGATGCTTCCGACCTTGTTGGTGGCGGCGTCGGACAGATTCAGGCAGCCGAGCACGGCGAACACCACGAAGAAGCCAAGCGTGAACACGAGCAGCGGCACGAAACTTCCGGCCACGGCGAGCAGGCAGCATTCCGTCAGCGCCCAGCCGAAACCGAGCGTGTAGAGAAATCCGTTCGACATCGAATTCATGGCGCGGAATCAACAGCGAACCGGCCGGGGAATCAAGGGCGAAGTTTTCCCGGTTTCGGGAGGGCGGTTCGGGAATTAGTCCACGTACCCTAGAAGGCGCCCGCGCGGGCTGATCGGAACGCGGCCCCCAAGTGCTCGGCGATCTGGCTGGCGGACAGGGACTCGGGCGAGCTTCGGCTGTCGAGCAGCGCGATTTCGGCGGCTCTTCCGATGAGCCAGCTTCCCGTGGCCGCCGCGTCGAAGGGGGCCATTCCCTGGCCGATGAGGGCCGCGCAGAGTCCGGTGAGCACGTCGCCGATTCCCCCGGTGGCCATGCCGGAGTGGCCGGTGGGATTGATGGCGATGGCCCGGCCGCGCTCGGCGACCAGGGAGCGGGCGCCCTTGAACAGGAGCGTCGCCGAGCCATCCTCGACCATGTCGCGGGCGATCTCGAGGCGCGATTTTCCGCCCGGCAGTTCCCCCCCCAGCAGGCGCGCCAGTTCCCCGGGGTGCGGCGTCAGCAGGCGCGGGCCTTCGGGGGAAAAGGAGGCGAGGGCGCCGGGCTGTCGACTGAGCAGGTTGAGTCCGTCCGCGTCGATGACCACGGGGCGCGCGTCGGAGCGCATCAGGTCGAGGAGGGCCTCGGCGCCTCGCGGGTCGTTGCCGAGACCGGGGCCGAGAGCGAGGACGTCGGCCTTGAAGTCGGCGACTTCCGCGAAGTCGCGGGTCGGACGCACCATCACCTCGGGCGGAGCCGAAGCCGCCACGATTTCGTAGATGGATTCGTCGGCGAAGACCGTCACCAGCCCGGCCCCGCCATGGAGAGCGCCGAGACTCGACAGCCGGGAGGCGCCGGTGAGGCCGCGGGATCCCGCCACGATGGCCACTCGCCCAGCGGTTCCCTTGTGCCAGGAAAAGGCGCGCCTTGGGAGACGTTCGGCGATCCAGCCGGCGTCGGTGACGAAGGCCCCGGAGTCCGCCTCCTCGATCGCCTCGGCGATTTCCGGCATTTGTATCAGCACCAGGCGACCGATGTGATCGAGCGCCCGGTCGGCCACGAGCCCGGCTTTCACCGCCGAGATCGTGAGGGTCACGTCCGCCACCACCGCGCCGGGATGGGGTTCCCCGCTGTCGCCGTCCACGCCGGACGGGATGTCGATGGCGAAGGTGGTGGCGTGTTCCTGTTCGCGGAAGGCATTCACCTCGGCGGCCATTTCATCGATGCCGCCGCGCAGGGGACCGTGGGCGCCGATGCCGAGGAGTCCATCGACCGCGATGACCGGTCCGGACAGGGCGTCGGCGCTGCCGGAAAATTCCTCCTCCGCCTCGAACTCGGCCAGTTTGCGGGCGGCGAGGTCGGTCATCTCCTCCGGTTCACCCGCCAACTGTGCCTGCACGTGCCAGCCCCAGCGGCGGAGGTGGCGTCCCACCACCAGCGCGTCGCCGCCGTTGTTGCCCTTGCCGACGAAGAGCACGGCGAGGCCGGGACGCGGACAGAATTGCCGGATGGCGTTGGCGCAGCCCCAGCCCGCGTCCTCCATGAGCGGTTCGGCCTCGGCTCCCGATTCGAAGAGGCGTTTCTCGGCGGCTTGGACGGCTTCGCAGGTCACGATCATGGCAAATGTCGGGGGAGGTTCGGAAAAGGGTTTCCCCCAACCTAAACCCCATCCCGCCGCCCGCCAATTCCGCTTGTTTGGCCGCCCTCGCACCCGTAGTTTGGCGGCACCATGAGCCAGACCAAGAACAACGCCGGATGCTTCATCGGTGCTCTCGCGGGCGCCGCGGCGACGATCCTCTCGGGAGTGGGCCTGATCGTCCTCCTTTTTGTCCTCGCCGCGACCCGGTCGGGCGACGAGATGGTGATCACCGGCCCAAAGATCGCCCACATCAACCTCGAGGGACTGATCACCAGTGCCGGCGATTTCGGTTTCGGCGGCACCGGCCAGTCGATGGTCGAGCGGCTCAAGGCCGAACTGAAGCAGGCCGTGGAGGACGAGGACACCAAGGCGATCGTCCTCCGCATCAACTCTCCCGGCGGCGAAGTCACCGCCTCGGACACCATCTACCACGCCATCAAGCAGGCCAACGCCAAGAAACCGGTCGTCGTCTTCATGGATTCGGTGGCCGCCTCCGGTGGCTACTACGCGGCCTGCGGCGCCACCGAGATTTTCGCCAACGAAACGACCATGACCGGGAGCATCGGGGTCATCATTTCCAGTGTCAGCTACCACGAACTGCTCGGGAAGGTGGGAGTCGAGCCCCAGGTTTTCAAGAGCGGTCAGTTCAAGGACCTGCTCAGCGGCATGCGCGAGATCGATCCCGAGGAGGCGGCCCTTGTCCAGGACATGGTCATGGAAACCTACGACAAGTTCGTCGGCATCGTCGCCGAGGCCCGCGACCTTCCCGAGGCAAAGTTGCGCAAGGACATCGCCGACGGGCGGATCTTCAGCGGGGCGAAGGCGAAGGATGTCGGCCTCGTCGATACCACCGGCTACCTCGAGGACGCCTACGATCGCGCCCGCGAGCTGGGGAAATCTCCCGAGGCCAAGGTCTGGAAGATCCGCACCCCGGTCAGTGTCTTCGAGGCATTCGGCATGGTGAAAAATCCCGCCCCGCCCCAGAACCGGATCGAGATCGACATCGCCGACCGCATCCTGCCGCGCCTCCAGCCCGGCATGGTCTATCTCCTGCCCTCGACCTGGGTGCATTGATGGGCGGCCTTTCGGCAACGGTGGAGCAGCGCGTGTTTCTTTTCCCGGTTCCGGCATGGATTTGAGCGACCCGGTCAAGGCGGTCCTGCTGGACTTCGAGAACGTCATCTGGCTGACGACGCTCATCGGCCTCGCGCTCTTCGGAGCCTGGCGATTCTTCTTTCGCTCGGGCGACGCCTCGCCGGAGACCGACGACGAAACCGATCGCCTGGATGACGTCGGGCTGGTGGAGGAGGGCGAATCGCCGGCGGTGGCGAAGAAGGCGCGGGAAACGGGGGTGCCGGTATCGCATTTCAATTTCGCCGATCTCTGTTTCCTGCCGCTGGTGCTGGTGAAGTATTCCCTCACCCTGCAGCTGCTCGGTGGTAAACTCTTCGCCTTCCCCGGACAGGCCGCCGAAAAGGCCGGGCTGGTCCAGGAAGCCCCCGACGCCGCCCAACTCACCGAGCCGGTGCCGCTGCAGATGTCGGTCGAACTGATCCTCGTCGACATGGCGATCAACTTCTTCCTCATCGGGGTGATCTTCCTCATGATCCAGTGGGTGGGCCGGCGCGACCTCGGGACGGTGTTCGGCTTCGACCGCTTTCGCCGGATGTCGTTTCCCCAGCGCTGGCTGTGGCCGGCGGTCTGGGTGCTGGCGGGAGCGATCATCGCCACGCCGACCATCATCGTGGTCAGCAATCTCATGCCGCGGTTCTTCGAGGGGATCTTCGGCGAGGAAATCGGCGAGCAGGCCGCCGTGCAGAACATGCGCGAGTCCACCGACTGGGTCCTGCGTGTCCTGCTCATCCTGAACGCCTGCCTGGTGGCGCCGCTGGTGGAGGAGCTGGTCTTCCGCGGTTATTTCTACGGCATCCTGAAACGCTACACCGGCGCCATGTTCTCCGCCTTCATCACCGGCGCGATCTTCGCCGTGGCCCACCAGAGCCTGCTGGCGCTGATTCCGCTGTGGGGCTTCGCGCTTTTCCTGACCCTGTTCTACGAGAGCAGTCGCAGCCTCTGGGTGCCGATCGGGATTCACGCGGTCTTCAACACGGTCAACGTCGTCCTCATCCTGCTGGGCGTGGGCGGGGACGGTCTCTGAGAAACACCATGGGAACCGGGATGGACGAACGCCTTCGCGATATCGGCGAGGACGCCCTCATCGAGAAACTCACGACCGGACTGGTTCAGGGGCCCGGGGTGGTTGTCGGACCGGGTGACGACTGCGCCGTGATGCGGACGGCCGATCCCGAGATGTTTTCGCTGCTGAAGACCGACTGCCTCGTCGAGGGGGTTCACTTCGCGTCCGACAGCGATCCGGAAAGGGTCGGCTGGAAAGCGCTGTGCCGATCACTCTCCGATATCGCCGCGATGGCGGGAGCGCCGGAGGCCGCGCTCGTGACCGTGGCCGCCTCGGCCGATCACCGCGTCGCCACCCTGGAAGGCTGGTACCGAGGGCTCAACCGGGCCGCGGAACGCTACGGCGTTTCCATCGTCGGCGGGGAAACGTCGTCCCTTCCCGAGTCGATCGACGCTGCCTTTCTCTCGATCATGCTCACCGGAAAGGTGGCCCGCGATCGCTGCTGCCGGCGCGACGGTGCTGGCCTCGGCGACCGCATCCTGGTTACCGGAAAACTGGGCGGTTCCTTCGCCAGCGGTCGGCATCTCGACTTCGAACCGCGACTCCGCGAGGCCGCCTGGTTGGCGGAGCACTTTCCGCCGACGGCGATGATGGACCTCAGTGACGGACTCGCCGCCGACCTGCCTCGACTGGCGAAGGCGAGTGGGGGGCTCGGTTGGCGCATCGACTTCGACGTGCTTCCGTGTCACGAGCATGCCGATGTCTCGGGAGCCGTCGGGGATGGCGAGGACTACGAACTGCTGCTGACCGTTTCCGCCGAAAAGGTGGATGAACTGCGGGCGGCGTGGGCGGAGGAGTTTCCCGCGTTGCCGCTCACCGTCATCGGGGAAATCACCGAGACCATCGAGACGCCGTTGGAGGGCGGTTGGGACCACTTTTCCCGCGCATGAGCGAGATCCGAACCATCGACAGCGAGGCGGCCATGATCGCCTTCGGTGCGGAAGTCGCGGCCGACCTGGCCGCGGGCGACGTCGTCGCTCTCGTCGGTCAACTTGGTGCCGGCAAGACCCACTTCACCAAGGGCGTGGTGTCGGGCCTGGGGGGCGATCCCGAGGCGGTCACCAGCCCGACCTTCACCCTCGTTCACGAGTACGTCGCCGGCTGTCGCCTGCCGGTGTTTCACTTCGATTTCTACCGCATGGACGAACCCGGCGAGGTGCTCGGCATCGGGTGGGAAGACTACCTCGACGAGGCCGAGGGCGTCCTCCTGGTCGAGTGGGCCGACAAGTTTCCCGGCCTGTTGCCGACGGGGACGAAATGGTTTCGTTTCTCCCTCCTGGAATCCGGCGCCCGCCGCGTCGAAAGGCATCCGGAAGACGGAAAAGTTTCATGATTCTCGCGATCGAAAGTTCTGTTCCCGAAGCCGGGCTCGCCCTCTGTGATGGCGGGACCGGCGAGGTCGTGTGGCGGCGGGAGTTTTCCTCGCAGCGCGCGCACAATGCCGTCATTTTCGACCCGCTGCGCGAGGCGCTCGATCGCTGCGACCGGAAACTCGAGCTGATCGCCGTGGGACGCGGACCCGGTTCCTACGGCGGCGTGCGGGTGGGCATCGCCGTCGCCAACGGCCTGAGCCTGGCGCTGGGCGCGCCGGTCCTCGGGTTGTCTTCCCTGGAAGCGATGGAAACCGAGGCGGAAACCTACGCCGTCATCGGGGACGCCCGCCGCCAGACCTGGTTCGTGGCCCGGGTCGAGGACGGCCGCCTCGTGGCCGAGCCGGAACTGGTGACTCGTGAGGGTCTGGTCGAGCACCTGACCCTCTTGGATCGGCGGGGCATTCCCGTCTTCACCGCCGATGCCGCCCTGGCCGAGGCCCATGCGGGGGTGAACTTCACGGCCCCCTCCGCCGCCAGACTGGCCCGGCGCGCGGCGGTCCTGGGAGAGGGAGAGCGAAACACGCTGGCCGGGAACCCGCTCGAGCCTCACTACCTCCGCGCTCCCTACATCACGACTCCCAAGAGCTGATCGTTCCGGTTTTCTCCGCGAGGCAAAGTGAGCCTTGCAACGGCGCGGGGTTGCGGACACGGTTAGCGCCCTTCAGGCCCAACGGTTTCAGAGTTTTTCGCGGTGGTTTTCAGTTCCCACATCTTCATCTTCTACTTCCTGCCGCTGGCGCTGTTGCTCTACTACGCGTCGCCGCGGGCGCTGAAGCACCTCATGCTGACGCTGGTCAGCTACGTGTTCTACGGCTGGTGGAATCCGTGGTTCACCCTGCTGATGCTGGGCTCGACGGTGATCGACTACGCCTGCGGGAAAATGATCACCGCCGAGGGCGCGTCGCCCCGCCAGCGGAAGAGCGGGATGATCCTCTCGGTGATCTCGAATCTCTCCATCCTCGCCTTCTTCAAGTACACCGCCTTCCTCGCGGGGAACGTCAGCGTGGCCTCCGAGATGCTCGGCTTCGGAACCGTGGCGCTGCCGGAATTCTTCTACAACATCGTCCTCCCGGTGGGGATCTCCTTCTACACCTTCCAGTCGATGAGCTACTCCATCGACCTCTACCGAGGCCACGCGGTGCCGGCGCGGAACTTCATCGATTTCGCCTGCTACGTGTCGATGTTTCCCCAACTCGTCGCCGGACCCATCGTGCGCTACGGGAGCGTGGCCGACCAGTTGCGCGAGCGACCCCACACCATCGAGGGGTTCGTGGCCGGCTTCACCCGGTTCAACGTCGGCTTCGCCAAGAAGATCATCCTGGCCAACCCCATGGGGGCGATCGCGGACCAGTGCTTCGGCGCCGGCGAAGGGGTGCTGACCGCGCCGATGGCGTGGATCGGGGTGACGGCCTACGCCTTCCAGATCTACTTCGACTTTTCCGCCTACTCCGACATGGCGATCGGTCTGGGCCGGATGTTCGGCTTTCATTTCCCCGAGAATTTCAATTCGCCCTACAAGAGTCGGAGCATCACGGAATTCTGGCGTCGCTGGCACATCTCCCTGTCGAGCTTTCTCCGCGACTACCTCTACATTCCGCTGGGCGGAAACCGGAAGGGGCCGGCGCGCACCTACGTCAACCTGATGCTGGTGATGCTGATCGGCGGCCTCTGGCATGGGGCCCAGTGGACCTTCGTCGCCTGGGGCGCGATCCACGGCGGCATGCTGGCGCTCGAACGCCTCTGGGGAAAGAAGTCCTGGTATGCCCGCCTGCCCGATCCCCTGCGGGTGGTGATCACCTTCGGCATCGTGCTCATCACCTGGGTCTTCTTCCGGGCCGAGAACTTCGAGGTCGCAACCCGCTACCTCGCGGCCATGTTCGGCCAGGGAGGCGAGGCGGCCTCCTCGGTGGTGCTGACCGGTTACCTGATGCGCCCGGCGAATTTCCTCTACCTGGGCCTCTGCGCCGTGATCTGCTGGGCCGTGCCCCGAAGTGCCGAGTTGCTGGAAAAGGTCACCCCGGTGAAGGTGATCATCGCCCTGGTCCTGTTCGTCTTCAGCGTGGCGCTGATGTACACCCAGGGCTTCAACCCCTTCCTCTACTTCCAGTTCTGAAGCACGTATGACGCCTCCGATCACCACTTACTGATTACTGATTACTGGCCACCCACATGCCCGAGCAACTCCCCAACCCCTACGAGAAATTCGA
>JAUIGT010000293.1 GCA_030432615.1 Verrucomicrobiia bacterium | reverse complement strand
CGCAAAACGGGCTCAATCGCCCCGACTGAAGAGATTGCGGAACCAGCCTTTCTTCGGTTTCTCGGGGGGAGCGACCTTGACCGACGGCTTGTCGGCGGCAAAATCCTCGGCCTCCTCGGCGAGGGTGGTGCGCGTCTTCATGTCCGCGTCGATCGCTTCCTGGTCCTGCCAGCTCTCGATGATTTTCGGCTGGATGAAGATGAGCAGTTCCTGGCGGCTGTTCGAACGACTCTCGGAACCGAACACCTTCCCGAGGAGCGGGAGGTTGGTGAAGGTGGGCAGGCCGGACTCCGACTTGTTGGTTTCCTCGGAGATGAGACCGCCCAGCAACACCGTGGAACCGTCCGGCACCATCACCGTGGTTCCCAGGGACTGGGTGCCGATGGTGGGAATTTCGTCACCACCGACGATGGTGCTGCCCACGATGTTGTCGTTGAGCTGCTGGATGCGCAGCGTGATTTCCCCGGCGTCGTTGATCAACGGCACCACCTGGATGCGGAGCACCACTTCCTCGTAGTCGATGCTCGCGGTGACGATCTGGTTGGTGACGTTGGCGTCGGGATCGAGCGAGGACTGGGTGCTCCGGGGCACCGCGACGCGCTGCCCGGTCTCGATGACGGCCTGCTTGTTGTTCACCGTGTAGACGGTGGGACGCTGGAGCACCTTGAAACGCCGCGTCGATTGCAGCATCGAGAGGTAGGCGTTGAAGTAGGGATTGATCTGTCCGTAGAAGGTCAGCCCCTGGGCGGCGGGCAGGAAGTTCTCGACCACGTCGAGGGTATCGATGTCGAGGATGGACTGGGCGTCTCCCGTGCGAGACTTCAGCACGCCGGCGCCGTTGAGACGGCGACCGTCGGGGCCCACGGTCTCGAGGGTGCGCAACAGATCGAACCCGAAATCGAAATCGTCGCCAAGCGTCAGCTGGGCGATGATGACCGAGATCTGGATCTGCTCGGCGCGCACGTCGAGCGTTTCGATCAGTTCATCGATGATCTCGAGATTCTCCGGAGGTCCGTAGACGATGAGATTGTTGTGCACGTTGTCGGCGATGAGCAGGGTCTTGCCGACCACCAGGGACTGCGGGCCGATGTCCATCTCCTGTCCGGCATTGCCGAGATCCGAGCCCCCGAAGCCACTGCTTCCGCTACCGAACCCGCCACCGCCGAAGCTGCTGCCGCTGCCGCCGAACCGGCTCGAGGAACCGAATCCGCTGGAACCGCCGAAACCCGAGGAGGTGCGGGAACTGCCGAAGGTGTTGTTCTGCAATCCGCTCCCCTGTCCCCCGGAGATCTGGGAGGAGGTCTGGGCCACGGCAAGGCCGCGGGTCAGGGTGTTTTCGGCAATCTCGAGAAAGTGGGCCACCGACATGTAATTGAGCCGGCGCTCCAGCTTGTCGGCGATCTCCGCGGGGGAATCGATCTCCTCGATCAGGTTCTCGATGTAGGCCATGTCGACGGGCCGGGCGACGACGAGAATGCGGTTCGTGTTGGGCAGGGGCACGATCTTCGGCTCCGTCGCGGAAGGCGCCGGTCCCACACCGGAACCGCCGGTGGTCATGCGAGGGGCGTTGTTCTGGGCCGCTCCGGCGGCATTGTTGTTCGCGACCGGCTGGTTGGGCTGCGGAGTGGTCACCCGGCGGCTGGCGCCGCCGCCTCCGGACTCGCTGGAATCAAGCCCGAGAATCTCGCTCAGCTGTTCCGCCACCTCCTCGGCATCGGCACGAGTGAGTTGGAAGGCCCGCTCCTCCAATTCGGACGGCGGCACATCGATCTGGTCGCGCAGCTCCAGCATCGAGCGGATCACCGAGGTGGAATCGGTCACCACCACGGCGGCGGCATTTTCCAGCGGAACGATCGCCCCGTAGGGATGCGAGGGCATGATCTGGCTGAAGGTGTCGGCCGCCTTTTCCGGCGCCAGGTGGGAGAGCGGCATGATGTAGGTCACCGGGATGTCGGAGTCCGGAAGATCCTCCGGCTTCACGATCACCGGCGTGCCCTCGCTCCGGACCTGCTTGCCGGCATCGTAGGCGATGATCTTGTAGACATCCTCGTCCTCGGTCGGAAGCAGGGCATAGCCGTTCAGCAGGAGGGTCTTTTCGATGAACTCGGCCGCCCGCGCGCGCGGGAGTTCCCCGCTGGTCTCGATGCTGATGGTCGCCCCGATGATGGCGTTGTCGCGAATGACCTTGCGCCCGGTGAGGCGTTCGTACTCGGTCAGGATGGCCGTGTTGATGTCGGCATTGGGAAACTGGATGCTGATCCCTTCCTCGTCCGCCGCCGCCGCGTCCTGACCGTGCACCGGCACCGATCCCGCGACCAGCAAAAGGGCAAGCAGTCCCACCGTGCCGAACAAAGTCGGCACGAAACGTCTCTCGTGTTTCGTCATCGGACCGCGATCCTATCGGAAAAAACGGCTTCGCGCAATGAGGAGAAACAACCCCGCCTGCCAAATCCGCCTCCGCCCGGGGATTCTCCGAACCTGACGATTCTGTCACTTGTCTTGGCGGGCCTGCGTGGAGAACTCTTGCCTCCTTTTTTCCATGATTCCGAATCGTTTCACCCCGGCCCGCCCGGGCCTTTCGTCCCTGCCGGGTATCGCCGTACTGCTGGTGGGATTCTCCCTTGTTTCCTGCCAGACGACGAAGAGAACCGGCGAAGCGGAGACCGCCTCGGACGAGGATCCGCCGGGTCCCGATCCCGAGTTCGCCGAGGGCATTCCCCTGGGTGAATGGGAACATCATCGACGGCTGGGAAATATCGTGGCCCCGCTCCAGATCCAGCAGAACCTCACCCTGACACCTTCGGGCGAGGCGGTGGTGTGGACCCGCTACGATGCCACCAACGACACGCGGGAAGGCATCGGCTACGGGCGTTTCGTCGGCGAGAATCGGGTCAACTGGGTCACCAATCAGCAGATCCGCAAGGTTTCCCGCGAGGAGAACACCGTGATCATCGACACCGCCGCCGCCAAGCGTCCGCGCCTGGTCCATGCCCATCCCAAGGGCAGTTCCATCATCGATCTGCGATCGCTCGGAGGCACCATGCCCGAGCCCGTACTCTTCGGCATCGACCGGATGGGTAAGTTCCGCTTCGAGATCGAAGGAAAGGACCTCATCCTCGTGGATGAGGAATCCGACACCCGAATCCGCTACCGCTTCCTCGGCAGGCTCTGAAATTACTGATCTCCTGATTGTTGGGAAACCTTACCTTCGCAATTTTGCGAAGGAGAATTGTTCAAGCAACATTTCCCTGACGAACGGTGACATGATTGTCACATCGGCCGGATTGAGGAACCCCGCTTCTGACGGACCGTTGCTGCGGTTCAGCAGCAGGCCCGATTGGGGATGATTCCTTTGTTTTCGACAGCGGTGACCGGGAGCGAACGAGGCTCCCAACTGGAACGGGTGGGGCGGCACACCCGGCTGCGTCTCGTTTTTGCGATTTTCTGTCTCGGAACCTCAGCGGTTTTCGCGGAGGACGAAGCCGCCCCCGAAACGACCGCCGAGCAGGTCAACGCCGCTCCGGCTCCCGCCGCCAACGAGTCCCCCCGGATCAACATTCTCCAGATCCGCGTCCGCGGCGCCAAGCTGCTCACCGGCGACGAGATCGCTTCCGCCATTTACGATTACACCGGCCCCAACCGGACGGTCGAAGACCTCGAGGCGGCCCGCATGGCCCTGGAACAGGCCTATCGCGACAAGGGATTCCAGACAGTCACCGTGGAAGTGCCCCCGCAGAATGGCACCCGTGGCATCATCTACATGGACGCGGTGGAGAACGAAGTCGGTCGGCTGCGCGTGCGCGGTTCCCGCTACTACCTGCCAAGCGCCATCAAGCGCGCCGCGCCTTCACTGGCCGAGGGTACCGTTCCCGATTTCAATCAGGTGCAGGAAGACATCCTCGCACTCAACGCCTGGCCCGGGCGCCGGGTCACACCGGTCGTCCTTCCCGGCAAGCGTCCCGGCACCATCGATGTCGATCTGAATGTCGAGGACAAGCTGCCTCTCCACGGCAGCATCGAGCTGAACAACCGCTACAGCCCGGACACCACTCCGCTGCGCGTCAACGCGTCGCTCAGCTACGACAACCTCTGGCAGAAGGGCCACAGCATCGGGTTCGCCACCCAGATCGCGCCGGAGCGGATCGAGGACGCCGAGGTCTACTCCGCCTACTACATCGCCCGCTTCGCCCAGGCCCCGAACCTCTCGCTGATGCTGTCCGGCACCAAGCAGAACAGCGACATCTCCACTCTCGGGGGCGCCGCCGTCGTCGGTCGCGGGGAGATCGTCGGCCTGCGCGCCATGCTGACCCTGCCGGCGCGAGGGAACTACTTCCACTCCGTCAGCACCGGTTTCGACTACAAGAGCTTCGATGAGGAGATCAACCTCGGGGACGAGACCTTCCGCACCCCGATCGACTACTACCCCTTCACCATCGCCTACGGCGGCGGGCTCAGCGGGGACGATTATTTCACCGAGATCAACACCTCGGTCAATTTCCACTTCCGCGGCATGGGCAGCCGGCCCACGACCTTCGACAACAAACGCTACGAGGCCGACGGCAGCTACATCTACTTCCGGGGCGATCTCTCCCATACCCACGACCTTCCCGGCGGCTTCCAGGCCTTCGCCAAGATCCAGGGCCAGGCGACCAACGATTCGCTGATCAACAGTGAACAGTACGCCGGCGGCGGCCTCTCCACCGTCCGCGGCTACCTGGAATCCCAGGCCCTCGGCGACAGCGGCTGGTTCGCCACGGTGGAGCTGCGCACCCCCTCTCTGCTTTCCTGGACCAAGGAAGGCGAGGACGGGGAACCCATCCACGAATGGCGCTTCCACACGTTCTACGACGCCGGCCGACTCTACCTCAACGAGGCCCTGCCCGAGCAGATCGACCTCTACGAACTCGCCAGCGTCGGGGTCGGCAGCAGCATGCACCTCTGGGGACACTTCCACGGTTATGTCGATGTCGCCTGGCCGCTGGAAGATCTCGACGGCACCGTCTCCGACGATCCCTTCTGGAGCTTCCGGGTCCGCGCCGATTTCTGATTCCCGAATCCGCCTGCCTTTCCCGCGGGAATTTCATCCAGCCTCCTCTCGAACCCATGATTCCAAAACTGCAACGATCGATCCCGTTCGCCGGTGGCCTCTTCGGAGCCGCGTTGGCGCTGCTGTGGCTCACCCTATCCCCCTCCCCAGCTCTCGCGGCGAGCGGCGGCGAAGAGGTGGAACGCGACGAGACTCCCTGGTGGAACGAAGCCTGGACCGTTCGCAAGAAACTCGAGATCGCCCCGCTTACCGGCGCCGCCCCGGAGGAGGAAACCGTGGCCCTGCTGCGGCTGCACGGCGGCAACTTCCTCTTCGCCAACGCCAAGCCCGATGGCAGCGACATCCGGCTGGTCTACCAGGCCGAGGCCGATTCCGAAGCGAACGGCGACGAAGCAGAAGAAGCCAAGGAAGGCGAAGAGGCGAAATCCGCCGGCGGGATCGAGCTTCCCTATCACCTGGAGCGTTGGGACGCGCTCATGAACGAGGCCTTCCTCTGGGTCCGTCTTCCCGCGCTGAAGACCGACGCCCCGACCAAGGTTTTCCTCTACTACGGCAACGCCCAGGCGACACCGGCCGAATTCCAACCCGAGGACACCTTCGGCGACGATGCCCGGCTGGTCTATCACTTCACCGAAGGCTCCGGCGCCCCCCGTGACTTCACCGGCAACGACAACAGTCCCGAGGAAGCCACCACCGTGACCGAGGGTGCCCTCATCGGCCCCGGCGTGATCCTGTTCGGCACCAGTGGCCTGACCATCCCGGGATCCGACTCGCTGGCGTGGACGGCGGGCGCGGAAGTGACGCTTTCCTCCTGGATCAAGCCGACCGCGCTCGGCCCCGACGCGGTTTTGGTCAAGCGGGAGGAAAACGGGAACGCCTTCGTGCTGGGTGTGAACGACGGGGTGCCCTACGTCGAGATCACCGACGGCGCCGGCACCGCGCGCACCTCAGCCGGCGAACCGATTTCCACCGGTTCCTGGCGCCAGCTCGCCGTGGTCTCGACCTCGGGAAAAACCGATCTCTATCTGGACGGGGATCCCTACGGCACCGTGGCCAAGGGAATGCCCGCGCTCGCCTCCCCGGTCGTGATGGGAAGCACGCCCGCCGCGGGGGGCGGATTCGCCGGCGAGGTCGATGAGTTTCGCATTCACGCGCGCGCGCTTCCCGCTCCGCTCCTGAAATTCCAGGCCATCAACGCTTCCGGCTCCGATCAGGCGAACCAGTTGATCGTGATGCACCAGGACGAGAGTGCCCACGGCGGTGGCGGTCACAACGAAACGCTCGAGCACGTCATGCTTTTTGGCGACATCGCCAAGAACATGATGTTCGACGGCTGGATCGCGGTCGGGGTCTGCGTGCTCATGATCTTCTTCGGCTGGGGGGTGGCCATTCGAAAATTCATCTATCTCAACAGCATCCAGAAAGGCAGCGACGCTTTCACCAAACTCTGGCATCAGCTCTCCACGGACCTGACCGCCCTCGATGTCGGGAACGGGGATGGCTCCGCCAACTTCGGGGGCAAGGTCGGCCCCAAGGCGATGCGCAACATCCGCCGGTCGCCCCTCTATCACATCTACCACATCGGCTCGGAAGAAATCCGGCGCCGGGTCAGCAACGGGAAGGGGCTTTCCGGCCGATCCATCCAGGCCATCCGCGCCAGTCTCGAAACCGGCCTGGTGAAGGAGAACCAGCGCATGAACAGCGGCCTGATCTTTCTCACCATCAGCATCGCGGGCGGCCCCTACGTCGGACTCCTGGGAACGGTGGTCGGGGTGATGATCACCTTCGCCATCATCGCGAAGAGCGGCGAGGTGGACGTGAACTCCATCGCCCCCGGGATCGCCAGCGCCCTGCTCGCGACCGTGGCCGGGCTGGTCGTCGCCATTCCGGCGCTGTTCATCTACAGCTACCTCAATTCCCGGATCAAGGGGCTGATCGCCGGCATGAAGGTCTTCATCGACGAATTCATCGCCAAGATGGCCGAGTTCTACCCGCCTCCGGGCGAAGACGGAGGGCCGGTCTCGCCGCGCACGGAAACCAAGGCGAGCAACGCCCCGGAAGCCGATACGCCTCCGGAACGCGAACCCGAACTGGTCGGCGCCGGAGCGGGTGCCGGGGAATCCCAATCTTCCAACTCCACCCCAACGAACCATGGCAAGTGACGGAGAGAAAAGCTACGACGACATCAACGTAACACCGATGGTGGACCTCTACCTGGTGCTGCTGCTGATTTTCATCATCATGACCACCGCCGGAGTCCAGGGCATCAAGGTCGATCTCCCCAAGGGAAGCAAGGCGCCACCCAAGGAACTCACCGGTCCCAAGGGCCGGGCGGTGACGGTGAACAACGAGGGCAAGATCTTCCTCGATACCATTCCCGTCTCCATCGAGGAACTGGAGCAGAAGCTCGCCGAGCACAAGACCAAGCACGAGGACTTCCCCATCGTCGTTCGCGGGGATCGGTCCACGCAGTATCAGCGGATCATGGATGTGCTCGACGTGATCGGGAAGATCGGTCTCACCAAGATCGGACTCGCCACCCAGGGTCCCCAGGGCTAGCAGCGGACTCCCTTTCCTCCACGGCTGGCCCTCATTTTCTCACCACCCTCCCCTGGCGATGAGCACCGATCCCTTCGATTTCGACGAAGAAGAAACGTTCCTGGAAAAGCACGGAACGAAAGTGTCCGTGGTCGTTTTCCTGGCCCTCGGTCTCGGCGGTTTCGCGTGGATGAAGTTCGGCAAGAGCGACCAGAAGGAAACCAAGGCTCCCGAGGTCACGATGGTGAACATCATGCCTCCCCCGCCCCCGCCTCCG
>JAUIGT010000292.1 GCA_030432615.1 Verrucomicrobiia bacterium | reverse complement strand
CGATTCCTCGGATTTCGTTTCCGACTTGGCCGGCTCCACCGACTCGACCGGAACTTCAACCGGACTCGACGATTCCACGGGCTCCGGCCCCTTCTCGGGCTCCACCTCCGGCTCCTTCTCGACAGCAGTTTCCGGAGCCTGCTTCGTCTCCGGCTTGATCAGGTCGCTCCCCGCTTCGCTCGCGAATTGGCTGAAAGGCGTGGAGACGGATTCCGCGTCGTCGTTGCCCTTGGCCCGCGAAGTGATGCCTTGAAGGTCCTTCGGCGGCGCATCGACCCGGGCGCGGCGGCGACGCAGCGAGGTGTAGCCTTTCTTCCTGCCGTTCGCGGGATCCCCGTGATGCGAGGCGGTCGAGCCTTCCGAATCTTCCGACGGAACACTCTGGCGAGGGGCCACGATGGTCGCCCCGCACTTGGGACAAGGACCAGTTACACCAGCCAACCTCGCGGGCACCTGCAGGTGGGCTGCGCAGCTTGGGCAGTCGAATGAGATTTTACCATCGATCGTCGCCGACATCGGATGTGTGGATGTGATTTCACGGCCGAATCACAGTTTGGGTGGCCGCCCCTGTTCCGCAGTTGGTTAATCCCCCGAAATTTCCAACATTTGCGAAAAAAAATTGCGAAAAGTTTGTCGAAACTCCATAAACCCTAACATTTTTTTTCTCATGCGCAAGAAGCGCGTGGCTACATTGGCTCGGAAAATCGCTCGCCTTCATCACGTGATCTCTTTGCGCTTAACGTCCAAAACGACCGAATGGTAGAGTCCGCCCACCATGAATCGCCGCAAATTCTTTAAAAATTCCTCATTCGGACTGCTCGCCACCACCGTTCCTTCGGCGGCCCTTTCGGTCGCGACCTCGTCCACTGGGGGAGAATTCACCGGGGTCATCCGGAAGGCGATCAAGTTTCGCGACGTCAACGAGCCCGATCTCAGCATCGAGGACCGCTTCAAGCTGGTGAAGGATCTCGGGTTCGACGGGACGGAACTGCGGACCGACGACAAGGAGAACGCGAAGGATTTCATCAAGGCCTCGGAAAAAACCGGGCTGCCCGTCCACGGAATCGTCAACTCCTCCAATCCCGACCTCGCGGGAGCGGTCGAATTCGCCGCCAGCGTCGGCGGCAACAGCGTCCTCTACGTGGCTCGCTACGATCGCAAGCGCCCCCTGATGGAAAGTTGGAAGGAAACCCAGGACATCATTCGCAAGGGCCTCCCGGCGGCCGAGAAGCACGAGGTCAAGATCCTCGTCGAGAACGTCTGGGCCGGTTTCCTGATCAGCGCGCTCGATACCGTTCGCTACGTCGATGAGATCGATCATCCGTGGTTCGGCAGCTACTTCGACGTGGGCAACAATGTCCGCTGGGGCGTGCCCCAGCACTGGATCGAACTGCTGGGTCCCCGCATCGGCAAGCTCGACATCAAGGAATGGGACGAGCGCAAGCATCGCTCGGAAGGACTCTCCAAGGGTTTCAGTTCCCCCATCGGCGAAGGCACCATCGAGTGGGACCAGGTGCGCGCCGCGTTGAAGAAGATCGGCTACCGCGGCTGGGCCACGGCCGAGGTCGGCGGCGGCGATCGCACCCGGCTGGCCGATATCGCCGCGCGCATGGACAAGGTGCTGGGCCTGGCCTGAGACCGCCATTTTTCAGACAACCCGGCGTTGACTTCGGACCGGAGAAAGGGCGTCATATTGGGAAACTCCGCCTTCCCATGAAGCCTGCCATATCCCCCTTCCCCTTCGCCGCGGCTCTCGCCGCCGCCTTCTCGCTTTCGATCCTCCCGGCGGACGCCGAACTGAAACTCCATCCCCTCTTCACCGACCACGGCGTCCTCCAACAGGAACTGCCGGTTCCGGTCTGGGGCTGGAGCGATCCCGGAACCGAGGTTTCGGTGACGTTTGCCGGTCAGAGTCGAAAAGCCACCACCGACGCTGACGGCCGCTGGCAGGTGGTGCTCGATCCCCTCACCGCCAACGCCACCGGCACCACGCTGACGGTGAAAAGCGGCGGAGAGACCGTCACCGTTTCCGATGTGCTGGTCGGCGAGGTCTGGCTCTGCTCGGGGCAATCGAACATGGCCTGGCCGGTCGGGCGCAGCCTCAAGGCCGAAGCCATGGTCGAGGAGGCCAAGGCCGGCAGGTTCACCAAGATCCGCCTCTTCCGGGTTCCCGTGGATGGCGCCGACGAGCGTCGCGAGAATATCGAGGTCAAGTTCCGCACCCACTGGCAGGAGAGCACCGCGGAGACCATCCCCCAGTTCACCGCCGCCGGATTCTACTTCGGCCGCGCCCTGCACGTCGCCCGGGACGTGCCCGTGGGCCTGATCCAGAGCGCCAACGGGGGCACCAACGCCTTTTCCTGGATCAACCGCGAGACACTCGAGAACGATCCCGTCGCCCGGGTGACGCGGAACTACTGGAAGGAAACGGTCGAGCGTCATCCCGCCGCCATGGCCGCCTACGAGAAAAAGCGCGCGGAGTGGGACGCCAAGGTGAAAGCCGCCAAGGAAGCCGGCAAGCCCGCCCCCGCCGGTCGCGCCCCCCGCGAACCCCTCGGCCCCACGCATGTGAAGCGGCCCGCCGGACACTACAACGCCATGATCGCCCCGCTGGAACCTTTCGCCATTCGCGGCGCCATCTGGTACCAGGGCGAAGCGAACTCCCGCCCTCCGTTCGCGCCGCAGTATCGAGATCTCATGTTCGCCCTGGTGGAAGACTGGCGCGCCGACTGGGCAGCCGCGGCCCCCTCCCTGGAGCGGCGCGATTTTCCCTTCTACCTCGTGCAACTGCCGAACTTCGGCGGCGGTCACGAGCAGGGCTGGCCGGTCATCCGCGAGCAAATGCTCCAGTTCTGGCAACAGGGATCGAACACCGGCATGGTGGTGACCATCGATGTCGGTGATCCCGGCGACATCCACCCGCAGAACAAGCAACCGGTCGGCGAGCGCCTCGCCCGCTTCGCCCGCGCCCGAGCCTACGGCGAAGACATCGTCTACAGCGGACCGATCTACCACTCGCTGACCATCGAAGGCGGCAAGGCGATCGTGAAGTTCACGCACGTCGGCGGCGGTCTCGTCTCCACCGACAAACAACCCCTGCGGCACTTCACCATCGCCGGGGCGGACAGCATTTTCGTCAAAGCGGACGCCGAGATCGCGGGCGATACCGTCGTCGTCTCCAGTCCCGACGTTCCCGATCCGCGGGCGGTGCGCTATGCGTGGTCGAACGATCCGGAGAACATCAACTTCGCCAACGACGCCGGCCTGCCCGCCAGTCCGTTCCGAACCGACAGCTGGGAGATCGCCCTCGACAATCCGTAGCGCAATCCCGCCCGCTCGCTCCACGCATGCCCGTTCGCCTCCAGTCCTTCCACGGCCCCGAACTCGCTCCCCACCTCGACGCCCTGGGCGAGTTGAGGATCGCCGTGTTCCGCGAATATCCCTACCTCTACGACGGCTCCCTCGAATACGAACGCGCCTACCTGCAGACCTATTTAGAGAGCCCGCGCAGCCTCGTGGTCCTGGCCTTCGACGAGGATGCCGACGACGCCGTGGTCGGCGCCACCACCTGCCTGCCCTTGGCCGACGAAGGTCCCGAGTTCCAGGCGCCCTTCGTGGCCCTGGGAATTCCGGTGGAAAGCGTCTGCTATTTCGGCGAGTCTATCCTCCTGCCGGCCTACCGCGGCCAGGGCATCGGGAAACAGTTCTTCGACCTGCGCCAGGCCCACGCGGACTCCCTGCCCGGGATCCAGTTGACCGCGTTCTGCGCGGTGGACCGGCCCGCCGATCATCCCCGGAGGCCGGCCGACTACCGGCCTCTCGACGAATTCTGGGAGCGCCAGGGATACCTGAAGCATCCAGAACTCCAGTGCGAGTTCCGCTGGAAGGAAATCGACGAACCCGGGGAATCTCCGAAGACGCTGACGTTCTGGCTGCGGCCAAAACCCGGGACTTCCTGAGTTTCCACGCGTCTAAGCCAGGAGGCGATCCGGCACCCGGCCCTCCCCGCGCATCCGCAACCTTGAGCCGGGCAGGACGTCGAGGATCGCCCACGCGTTCGTGTCCGGCGTGTCCACCATCCCGTGGACGGTGACGTAGTGAACGCCGTTGCGCTCGGCGTAGTTCCCCGCGTGGTTGTGCCCGTTGAACCAGGCCAGCACCCTCTCCGCGTGGCGATCGATCAGGTCCGACACCTCGGCATCGTTCCAGAGATTGTGCGCGTTGTCCGGCAGGATCGGGTAGTGGCAACTGATCACCGCCTTCTCACCGGAAGCGCCCGCCTCCTTCAATTGTTCCTCCAGCCACGACAACTGGGCCTCGCCGATCCCGGCGTTCCACGGCTGCGCATTCTTCCGCCCCAGCCGTTTCAGCTCCTCGAGCCGGGCCGCGGCTTCGGCATGCCCCTCGCTCCCCGACGGCTGGGCGAAGGTGCTGACCTCGGTTCCATCCAGGAAAAGAAAACGAATCCCTTCCCTGGAGAACGCGTAGTAGCGCGAATTCATCCCCAGCTTGCCCGGCACCTCCGGCTTCCTGTCCTCGGGCACGGCGAAGTCGTGGTTTCCCAGGATCTGGTGAATCGGCCGATCCAGCTCCGCCAGCGGTTCGAGAATGGCGTCGAAACTTTCAAACTCTCGATCAATGAGATCACCCAGGTGGATGGAGAACGCGACCTCCGCCTCGTTGATCCCCTTCACCGCCGCCGCCAGCTTGGCGAGGCTTTTCCGGTAGTGGCGCACCCCCTTTGGATCCGCATCGACATACTGCGCGTCGGCGATCAGCCCCACGGAAAACAGGGCCTCTTCCCGATCGGTACCCGCTCCTTCCCGTTCCGCCGCCGCGAGCGTGTCCAGCCCGAGTCCCACCGACGCCATCGCACCGGTGGATTGGGCAAGCAGCTCTCGTCGCGTCATCATGAGGAAAAGGGGCTTCGTCTCGTCACCATCCCTCGGGCAGATCGGGAAGCGTTTCCCGCAGGATCTCGCGAATGGCGGTGCGCTCGGCATTCGAGAGATAGGCGAAATCGGCACCGCCCGTCCGGGGATCGAGGGCCTCGCCGAGACGGCGGTAGATGTGGTTCTTGAAGACCTCGGGCAAGGCCTGGAAGACATCGCTGTAGATCATGTAGCTGCACCGATACTCGAAAATGCGGTCCTCGAGATTGAAATCGCGCAGCGACCGCCCCTGGGAATCCGCGATCCGCTTCTTCGCGAAATCGGCGGCGTAGGCGGCATCGCCCGGGATTCCCTCGCGGGGAAACTCGGCCTCGTCGGCGAACAGCAGGTATTTCACGACCTGGTCGGCCTGCTCCTTGAGAAGGTCGATGTGGACGCGATTACTCAGGCGCCCCCCGCCCTCGTGCAGGTAGTGCCGCGCACGGTAGCCAGCCTCGAGAATGCGGTTGGCGAAACCCGCCTGGTGCTCGTGGACGAGTTGCGGCAGGATGTCGCTGGTCTGGACCGGGTAGGTGTTCCAGTCGAACCGTTCCCCCGGATTCAGCGGCGTGGTGAACATTTCCCCCTCGCTGAGGCGACCGGTCAGGTTTCCCCAGTGCTTTTTCACGTTCTCGGCGCCGGTCAGGTGCCAGCCACCGAAACGGTCGGCGAGCGGGATGTGATGCCCGGTATCCTCGCGGCGGAAGGAATCGAGCGTTCCCCCGGTGGGCCCGGGAACCACCGAGCGAATCACGATCCCCGGCACCTGGCGGGTGTCGTCGTCGGCGTGGCAGTTCATGCACCGCTTGGAGCGCTCGGCGACCGGGGGACGGCCGTCGAGCTGGATGTCGAAGATGTAGAAGATCCCGCCGATCTCGGGGTCCATGGAAACGATCTCGATCTTTCCTCCCGGCACCCAGCCGACATACAGGTCCTCGTTGAAATACAGGGCCCGGGGATTGCGGGGAGAGATGAGGCGCAGCTGCAGGCTGGTCGTGGAAAACAGCAGCATCTGCGAGGTCACCGGGATATCGAGGGCCTCCAGGACACTGACGACATAGGCTTTCTCGGAGCTGTAATCCAGCGGCAGCCGACCATTCTCGAGGTCGTCCTTGAGCGCTGTGAATCGGTCCCGCAGCGGACGATTCCAGTAATCGTGCTCCGGCGCCTCCAGGTCGGCCCAGTCCACATCCTCCGCTCCGGACAGCGGCGACAGCAGAGCGGCGAAACTGATCGCGATCAGCCCGCTGACACGGAGAAAGCGGCGTGGAGAAACGAGGCTCATTCTTCCGGATTCCCGGATCGCACTATTTCAGTTTCCCAGGTCCCGGAAGGGCCATTCCGGGCTGCCGGGAGGATCGACCGCCTTCGGCGACTTGCCGAGTCCGAAATCCTCGGGCTTCAGGTTCCGGCCCGGCCAGAATTCCTTATCCTTGATGAACCCGAAAAAGCTCGGGTGGAAGGGATCGACGAAGGCGACATCGGCCTCATCGGGCACCTCGAGCCCGGTCAGGTGGTAGGCGGCATTGATCACCAGCCGGCGCAGGTCCTCGCTGACCAGATCGACCGCCGCGCCCGCCGTGGTGCAGAAGGCCTGGCCTTTCGTCTCGCCGTTCGGCGCCGTGTATTCGCGAATCCAGGCCAGCGCCTGGAGGGGATCGTTCTTTTCGCCCTCGACCGGCTTCGAGGCCGGGTCGAGCGTCTCGGTGACCGCACCGCGTAGCAGCAAGGTCTCGTCACCGGTCAGGTTCTTGACCGTATAGACATCGGAAGCGGCGAAAACATCCTCCACCCCGTTGAGCACCGGGTGATCGGCGTTTTCCTCGACGATGACGCCCCGCGCGCCCTCGACCTTGTGCTTGCCGTGGTGCGCGACCCAGGTCTCACCGAGGATCTTCATCCCGAATCCGCCTTTCTGCCAGTCGCCGTAGGTCCAGTCGCCCGCAGCCATCTTGCCGTTGAAGGCGTGGGTCGAGGTCCGCAGACCGATGACCGGCTTGCCGGCGTTGAGGAAATCGGTGATCGGCTTCGTCTGCTCCGGCGGCAGATCGCGGAAACGCAGCGACAGGATCATCAAATCCGCGTCGGCAAGCGCCTCGGTGCCGGGAATGTTCTTCTGCTGGTTGGGATCGATGTAGCCTTTCTCCGGATCGACCGAGAAAAGCACGGTGCAGTCGAAGCCGTGCTTCTGGCTGAGAATCTTGGCCAGCATCGGAAGGGCTTCCTCGGAGCGGTATTCCTCGTCACCGGCCAGAAGGACGATCTTCTTCCCCTTCCCCGGCCCTTCCTTGCCGGGAAAATGGAGACCGGGGGCAGCATCGGTGGCCGAGAGGGAAAAGGCGGAAGCGGTCAGGCCGAGACCGAGAGACAGGAGAAAACGTCGCGACAGGGAGATCATGGATGGGAGCGCAGTGAGGGGTTTGATTCGAGGAATGCGGAAAACCATGCCCGGAATCCGAGGGAATTGCCATGGCGAAATCGTGGAAAGGAGGGGCGACAATCCTGTCGCCCTCGCCAGACCCCGGGCGACAGGATTGTCGCCCCTCCTTTCATCGCTCCAACAAAAATCCCAACAAGTCCCGAAACTCCTCTTCTGAAAACAGGTCCCCGAAATTCGGCGGCATCAGGGAGAGCGCGCTGACGGAAGTCTCGGCCACGTCGTCCTTGAGGATGAGGTGCTCCTGTCCGGCGGCATCGAGCAACCGGATCAGGCGGGCCGTTTCGCTGAACACGAAACCGCCCGCCGACGAACCGTCCTTCAAGGTCAGCGCATGCAGGTGAAAATGGGCATCGACGTTGCGGTTCGGATCGAGAATGTCCTCGCACAGTCGATCCACTCCGCGATTTCCGATCCCGTCGAGCTGCGGTCCGATCAAGCCGCCCTCGTTGCCGATCCGGTGACAGACCGCGCAATGCTGCCGGAACAACGCTTCCCCTTTT
>JAUIGT010000291.1 GCA_030432615.1 Verrucomicrobiia bacterium | reverse complement strand
GAACACCCGCCAGCCTATCGATGATCACGGGAAAGCCCACGCGGAAAAATCGAGCCTCATCGACCTAAGCCGCGAACGCGCGGCCGGGAAGACAGCCTGACCCGTTATGCGCAATTCACGCACGGAAGCGGTCCACTCGGCGGACCGGAATCCCGTCTCACGCCGGCACCGTGTCGGCCGTCTCGTGGCCGTGGAACTGGAGCCGGTAGAGTTGCTGGTAGGCCTCGCACCGATCGAGCAGGACGGTGTGCGGCGCGACATCGATGATGCGGCCGTCCTTCATCATCACGATCTGGTCGGAGTTCAGGATGGTCGAAAGTCGGTGGGCGATAGCGACGACCGTTTTCCCTTGGGCCAGTTTCTCCATCGCTTCGTGAATCATCTTTTCCGATTCGGAATCGAGCGCCGAATAGGCCTCGTCCAGCAACAGCACCGGGGCATTGCGGAGGATGGCGCGGGCGATGGAGATGCGCTGTTGCTGACCGCCGGACAGGGTGCAGCCCTTGTCACCGAGCATGGTGTCGTACCCCTCCGACTGCTCGATGATGAATTCGTGGGCGTGGGCCAGCTTCGCCGCTTCCTCGACCTCCTTCTTCGTGGCGTCGAGTTTTCCGTAGCGGATGTTGTTGTAGATGGTGTCGTGGAACAGGAAGGTCTCCTGGCTGACGAGCCCGATCTGGTCGCGGAGGGATCGCTGGGTGAGATCACGAATGTCATGTCCGTCGAAGCGGAGCACGCCCTCGTCGGGATCGTAGAAACGCATCAGCAGCGACATGATGGTCGATTTCCCCGCACCGCTCTGGCCGACGAGCGCGTAGGTCTTGCCGTCCTCGATCTTCAGGGAGACGTTCTGCAGCGCGGGAATGCCCTTGGTGTAGGAGAAGGTGACGTTGTCGAGTTCCAGTTCCCCCCGCGCGTCCCGCAGTTCGATGGCGTCCGGTTTGTCGGCGACCTCGGGAGCGGCGTCCATGTAGGCGAAAACCTTCGAGGTGGCCATCAGGCATTTCTGGAGCTGGATCTGCACGCGGCTGAGCGCCTTGGCGTGCGGATAGATGCTCATGAGAGCCATGTTCAGGACCAGGAATTTCCCGGCGTCGATCTGCTGGTGCCAGGCGTAGACCAGGCCCACCGCAATGCCGAGCGAGGCCACCGTTTCCACGAGCGGTCCCACGATCTCGATCGCCTTCCTCCAGCGCATGATGAACTCCATCATCCGTTGGCTGCCCTTGTTGAAACGCTCGCGTTCGTACTCCTCCCGGGCGTGCGCCTTGACCACGCGGATGCCGGCGAAACTCTCCTGCATCGTCACCATGATGGCGCCGGCCTCCTCTTCCTCCTTGCCACCGGCCTTGCGAACCTTGCGGCTGATGTGGAGCACCGGCAGGATGCAGAGCGGAAACACCACGAAGGCCCCGAGCGTGTAGGTCGCGTCGATGTGAAGCAGGACGCCGAGAATGGAAAGGATCGAGACCGGATGCTTGATGAAGGCGCTCGCGAGGTCGGTGCCCGCCGTCGCCGCCATGCGGGTCTGGTTGAAGACCGTCTGCATCAACTCCCCCTGCTTGGCGCTGTTGAAAAAGGTCTGCGACTGGCGCAGCAGGCCGGTGAAGCATTCGTCACGCAGCTGGTAGAGCACGCGGTTGCCCACCCAGATCATGCAGTACTGGTGGAGGTAGGTCAGGAGACCGCGAATCAGCATCAGGAGCGGCACGCAGAGACAGACCGCGATCACGAACCAGATCTGTTGATCCTGGGGAACGTCGGGCCGGGCAATCTCGAAATCCTGCCAGAACGGAAAATCGTGGAAGGGCTTGATCGCCTCCACCGGCTTGTCCGGATCGGGCGGCAGGACCACGGTGAAAACGGTCCGGATACCCACGAGGAGCACGCCGTTGAACAGGCCCGAGAGGACCCCGAAGATCACGCCCAGGGCGAATCGCGTCTTGTAGGGCTTCAGGTAGGTCAGGATCCGCTGGTAGGGACCCTTCGCGGACTCCAGGAATTCCTTGGTCGACATCTTGGCGATGTCTTTCCCGGTGATCTTGTTCTGTTTGACCTTTTCGAGGGCCTTCGATTTGCCGGCCATGAGGACAGAGGAAAAAGGGGGAAGCAGAGGGTCTGGGGGCGACTCCGCGTTTCGCGAGAGGATCTTAAGGGCGCTTCCGACGGGTCGCAAACGCCCGATTCGGAACCGGTTCAGTCGGCGGAATCGCCGTCGAGGTAGGCCTGCCATTCGGCGGGCAGCGGACACTGCTCCACACCGCTGGCGATCCGGCCCTCGAAGGGCGGATGAAACACCGTGCTGGTGCCGTAGACCATGATCACATCCTGCGAACTGCCGCAGCGCAAGGCGTGGGCGACGCCGGCGGGAATAATGAGGCCGATGTTGTTCGGCCCCGGGATGTTGTCCCCATCGATGAGGAATCGCATCACCCGGCGCGGCATCTCGGCGCGTTCATCGACGAGCAGGAATTCGATCACCCCCTGGACGAAGAACATCGCGTCCCACTGCTCTTCGCCATAGGGGCGCGGCGCGTAGTCGGACGGGTTCTCGACGTAGAGTTTCCGGAAATGGGCGGCGGGATCGACGCCCTCGGGAATCGACGGGGGGTGAATGTGGAATCCCTTGGCGGTGCCGGCGAACATGGTGGCGCTGGCCCACTGGCGCGGATTCAGCCCGATGTCGTGGAGCCGTCCCTCGGTGAGGCGGGTGAATTCCCCGAACCAGCCGCGGTGCCGCTGCTGCCAGACCCGGCGCTGGAAAATCTCCACGCCCGGGATCCACGCGTCCTCCAGGCCCGGCTTCGGTCCCGGCGCCTCGGTGGCGATTTCGCCGGCCTCCACGCCGGTCGTCGCGAGCCGGGCGGCGAGGTCGGCCTTGGCATAGCTGCGCGTCTCCAGTTGATCGCGCGCCGAGTCGGTCAGCGCGTGCCAGAGATTCTCGGAGGAGGAAGAGTCACTGCTCATGTGGTTCAGGCATCGGTTTCAAAAAGGGGCGAACACTGGGCGCAGATGCCCCGGCGTGCAAACAAAGAACCCATCAGGGTGCCGGAGGCGATTGCTCCGCCGCATTCCGGAGGTTGGTCTCGTACTGCGTCTTCGGGTCTTCGCGATAGGGCTTCTTTTCCCGATACAGCGCCAATCGCTCGTCGAACCCGTCGGTGTTCTGAAAAAGTTCCCTTTTCCCGATCTTCTCGATCGCTTCCCGCTGCCACTTGACCGCCGCCGGGAAATTTCCCGCTTCGGCGTGCGCCGCCGCCAGGGTGTCGAGAATTCCCGCCGCTTCCCAGTTGGTCAGCTCACAGGCTTTCTCCGCATACGCCATCGCCGCCGCCCCATCACGGACTGCGGCCTCCGGCGCCGTCGCCAGCAACCAGGCGAGATTGTTCTGGGCGCCCACGAAATCTTCCTCCAGCGTCACCGCGGCCTCGAAGGCCGCCCGCGCCTCGGCCAGTCGGCCCAGTCCCTGGAGGGCGTTGCCCCGGGTGAACTCGAGCTGCGCCTGGAGCGGATCACCCGCGGGAGGCCGGCCACCCTGCGGATCGGCCGCCAGGGCCAGGCCGGCCTTGGTCTCGGCGAGCGCCTGCTCCGGCTCGCCCCGCTGGAGAAAAATCGCGGCGCGCATCTGGTGCAATTCCGGATCGGCCGCTCCCAGTCGCAGGGCGATCTCGGAATGATCGAGCGCCTTGTCGAATTCCTGCCGGCCGAAATGCTCCAGCGCCGACTTCCTCAGCTTGTTCGCCCGTGCCTCGTGAACCTGGTGACAGCCACCTGCCAGGAAAGAAACCAGGCACAGCAGGAGGACCGCCCCTCGAAGAGCGCCCCGTCTTCCGCTGGGTGGCATCCGGAACATGGCATCACGCGCTGCCGAGATTCTCGATCATCCGTCCGAGTTCCTCGACCCGGGCTTTCCACTGCGCCTGGCGGTCGCGGTTTTCCTGCACGACCTCGGGCTTGGCGCGGCTCACGAAATTCTCATTGGAGAGCTTGGCGTTCACCTTCTTCAATTCCGCCTCGGCCTTGTCCCGCTCCTTGGTGAGCCGATCCCGCTCGGCATCGACATCGATGAGCCCGGCCAGCGGCATGTAGATCTTTCCGATCGGCGTCAGCGCCACCGGCACGCCGGATTCGGCGGCGTGACCGTGATCGACGGTGATTTCCCCGGCGCCGGCGAGACGACCAAACACGGTTGACTCGTCGACCCAACCCTGTTCAGCGCCCTCGGGATCGAGGATGAATTTCACGTTCCGATTCGCCGCCAGCCCGTATTCGGCCTTGAGGTTTCGCGCCCGGCCGACAGCCTCGTAGATCGCCGCCACCTGGGCCTGGGATTCGGAAATCTTCTCCGCCGGCACGTCGTGGAGAATCACGTCCTCGTCGAGCGCGGTCTGCATCAGAAAATCCGGTCCGCCCTCGGCGCCGAAGCCCATCTTCTCCCAGAGTTCCTCGGCGATGTGCGGCATGTAGGGCGCCAACTGGAGCAGGAAGCGGCGCAGCACCGTGTCCATGGTCCAGAGCGTCGCCGCCTTGGCCGCGGGATCGGCGTCATCGGCGAAGTCGCCCTTGGCGCTCTCCAGATACCAGTCGCAGTACTCGCTCCAGAAAAACTGGTAGAGCAGGTTGGCGGCGTCGTTGAAACGATACTCGCCCAGCGCCTCGTCCATGTCGGCCTCGAGGGCTTCGAGCTTGGCGAGAATGTCGATGGCGAAGATCGAGAGCTTCGTCGGCTTCTCCTTCACGCCCTCGCCCTGCATCTGGCGGTAGCGGGCCGCGTTCCAGAGCTTGTTGGCGAAATTCCGGCCCTCGACGATCTGGTCCTCGTCGAACTTCACGTCGGTGCCGCTGGGGGCGATGCGCATGAGACCGAAGCGCAGGGCGTCGGCGCCGTAGTCGGCCATCAGGTCGAGCGGATCGGGCGAATTGCCGAGCTGCTTCGACATCTTCCGGCCCTGCTTGTCGCGGATGATGGAGGTGAAGAACACGTTCCGGAACGGAAGCTCCTTCTCCCAGCGATAGCCGGCCATGATCATGCGGGCCACCCAGAAGAAGATGATGTCCGGGCCGGTCACGAGATCGGCGGTCGGATAGAATTTTTCCACCGTGGCGGTGCGATCGCCATCGCTGTCGGTCATGGTGGCGAAGGGCCACAGCCAGCTGGAGAACCAGGTGTCGAGCACGTCGCCGTCGCGCACCCAGTTCTCCTCGTCTGCGGGCGGGTCGATGCCCACGTGGATGTCGCCGCCGGCGCTCTCGGCGTCGAGCGATTCGCGCGCCTGGAGTTCGTCGGCCTTTTCCTTCCGATACCAAACCGGGATCTGGTGGCCCCACCAGAGCTGGCGGCTGATGCACCAGTCCTGCAGGTTTTCCATCCAGTGGGCGTAGGTCTTCTTCCACCGCTCGGGACGAAAGCGAATCGCGTCGCTGGCCACGGCCTCGGCGGCCTCTTCCTTGCAGGGATACTTGAGGAACCACTGCATCGAGATGCGCGGCTCCACCGGCACGTCGGCGCGCTCGGAAAAGCCGACGTTGTTCTCGTAATCCTCGACCTTCACCAGTCGGCCCATCTCCTCGAGCTTCTCTGCGGCCTTGATGCGCGCCTCGAAGCGGTCCATGCCCTCGAACTCCTCGCCCGCCAGCTCGTTGAGGGTGCCGTCGGGATTGAGCACGTCGATGATTTCCAGGCCATGCCGGAGCCCGATCTCGAAGTCGGCCTTGTCGTGGGCCGGGGTCACCTTGAGCACGCCGGTGCCGAACTCGATGTCGATGTGGTCGTCGGCCACGATCGGAATCTTCGCCTCGGGAAAGGGGCGGATGGCGTGCTTGCCGAGGAGGTCGGCGTAGCGCTTGTCGCTCGGATTCACCGCCACCGCCGTGTCGCCCATCAGGGTCTCGGGACGGGTGGTGGCGATCTCCACGAAACGGCCGGGCTCTTCCGCGATCTCGTAGCGCATCGTGTAGAGCTTCGACTTCTGCGGCTTCATGATCACCTCCTCGTCGCTGAGGGCGGTGAGGGTCTTCGGGCACCAGTTCACCATCCGCTTGCCGCGGTAGATGAGGCTTTCCTCGAAGAGATCGACGAAGATCTTCGAGATCCAGCGCGAGTAGGCCGGGTCCATCGTGAAACGCTCGCGGCTCCAGTCGCAGGAGCAGCCGAGGCGCTTCAGTTGCTGGATGATGATGCCGCCGTGCTCCTCCTTCCACTCCCAGACACGCTCCAGGAAGGCCTCGCGACCGAGGTCGCGGCGGGTCTTCTGCTCCTCCTTGCGGAGTTTCTGCTCCACCTTCGACTGCGTGGCGATGCCGGCATGGTCGGTGCCGGGCAGCCAGAGCACCTCCTTGCCCTCCATGCGGGCGCGGCGGGCGAGAATGTCCTGGATGGTATTGTTGAGGACGTGACCGAGGTGGAGAATGCCGGTGACGTTCGGCGGCGGGATGACGATGGAATAGGCCTCGCGATCCGAGGTTTCATCGCCACGAAAACAGTTCGCCTCGACCCAGCGGGCATACCATTGGGTCTCGACATCACCGGGTTGATATCCTTTGGAAATTTCTTCCGCCATGACAAAAAAGCCCCGCTGGTGGAACGGGGGACCCGAACTAAAGGAGTGAGGCGGCGTTTTGTAAACCGAAATACCGGTCACCGGACCCGGGCGCAGGATTCGCCTCTCCGGACCACATCGGGAAAAAATCGATCGCTTCTAAGGCTCGCGGTTGTGAATCGTTCTTGGCTTGGCTAAGATTTTCGGGTTTTGTCGAGGGCTTCCGCCCTTCTCTCCCCTCGAAATTCCCGCGTTTTCATGACTTCGAACCGCTCACGAATGCCCCGGAAAGGATGCTTCGCGCCGCCGGCCGCCTGGCTGGCGATCGTCGTGACCTCCCTGGTCCTGCTCGTGGCGACCACCGCCCGGGGCAAGGACTGGGATGTCGTCAAGATCAACGGTCGCGACTACATCTCGGACGAGGACGTGAAGGAATTCTACCGCTTCGACCGATTCCTCGTCGATGGCGGCGACCGCCTTTTCAAGCACCCCACCCTGATCATGCGGTGGAAGACCGGGTCCCAGACCATCTACATCAACAGCATCCTCTTCAATCTCAGCTTCCCCATCATCGAGCACAAGGGCCACGCCATGATCTCCACCGTGGACCTGGCCAAGCTCGTGGATCCGGTTCTTCGCCCCAGCTACATCAAGAAGCCGATCAAGTTCGACACCGTCGTCATCGACGCCGGTCACGGGGCTCACGATGTCGGCGCCAAGGGCATCTACGGCTACGAGAAGAACTACACCCTCGACATGGCCCTGCGCCTGAAGAAGGCCCTCGAGAAGCGCGGCTTCAAGACCCACCTGACCCGCTCCGACGACACCTTCCTCAGCCTCCCCCAGCGGGTCGCCATCGCCAACCGCATCGACGACGCCATTTTCGTCAGCATTCACTTCAACTACTCCGGCAGCCGCAGCGCCAACGGCATCGAGACCTACGCCCTCGCCCCCCAGGGCACGACTTCCACCGACGGCGGGGCCTACATGGCGGGTTCCTTCCTCAACGGCAACGTCCGCGACGCCGAGAACATCGCACTCGCCACCGCCGTCCATGCCCACGTCATCCACGAGCTGAAAACCACCGACCGCGGCGTCAAGCGGGCCCGCTTCAACGTCCTCCGCGGCATCAACAAGCCCGCCATCCTCTTCGAAGGCGGCTTCATCACCAACTCGACCGAGGGCAAGCGCATTCATACCGAGTCCTATCGCGACGAGCTGACCAACGCCATCGCCAACGCCGTGGTGAAATTTCAGAAGGCCGTGGCTCGGCGATAGGAGGGCGCGCTCCGGGATTTCTCCGGGCCAGCCGACCGAAACACGCGATGAATCCCCGGGATTTCCTCCACGCCAG